>JBDTMY010000163.1:0-4819 GCA_039934015.1 Chloroflexota bacterium
GTGGAGGACGGAAGGGTGTTCGAGGCCTGGGGCCGCTTTGTCTATCGCCACCGCTGGCCGGTCCTCATCCTTTCGATATTGCTTCTCGTCGCATCGGGCTTTATCGCCGGTCGCGGCGGCAAGCTCGAGAGCGGCGGCTTCATCGAGACGGCGGAATCGGGACGCGCATCGCGGCTGATCGAGCAGGAGCTCCCCATCGTCGGCGGCTCCACCTTCACGCTGATCTTCTCGAGCGACACGCTCACCGCGCAGGATCCTGACTTTCGCGCGGCGGTCGAGGCCACGCTCGTCCCGCTGCGCACGGACCCGCGGGTCGACACGATCAACACGCCGTATGGCGCCGGCGTCATCGATCCGACCCGGCAGATCTCGAAGGACGGCCACTCGATCGCTGTCGACGTCGCGGTCAAGGACACCATCGACATCGCCCGTGACTACTACCCCGAACTCCGCGCCAAGGTCAGCTCCGACAAGCTGCGTGTGCAGGCGACGGGCATTCTCGCGATCAACAACGGCTTCAACGTCGTGCTGCTCGCCGACCTTCAGCGCGCCGAGATCGTGGCGCTGCCTCTCGCGCTCATCCTGCTGCTGATCGTCTTCGGTGCGGTCGTTGCGGCGTTGATCCCGCTGGGAACCGGACTGCTCGCCGTGATGAGTGGCATCGCTGGCATGTTCCTGCTGTCGCACATCACCGGCGTCTCGGTCTACGCGCAGAACGTCGTGACGCTGATCGGGCTCGGCGTGGCGATCGACTACTCGCTGTTCCTCACGAGTCGCTTCCGCGAAGAGATGCTGCGCGGGCGCACCCGCGAGGACGCGCTCGCCATCGCGATGTCGACGTCTGGCCGCGCCGTGACGTTCTCAGGGCTCACCGTCGCCATCGGACTGTCGGGGATGCTCTTCTACGTCGGCACGTTCCTCCCCTCGATGGGGCTGGCCGGCGCGATCGTCGTGGCGAGCGCGGTCTTCTATGGACTCACGTTCCTCCCCGCGCTCCTCGGCCTGCTCGGGCCGCGCATCGATCGCTTCCGCGTGCCGATCTTCCGACCGAATGAGAGCGGTCGGGGTTGGTGGCACACCATCGCGACGGCGGTCATGCGCCGCCCGGTGCTCGTACTGGTCCCGACGGTCGCCTTCATCCTGCTCGCCGGTTCGCCGTTCCTGCACCTGCGACTCGCCTCCAGCGACGTGCGGACCCTCCCGACGCACGAGGAATCGCGCGCCGGATACGACAAGCTCGTTTCGGACTTCCCCGGCGCCGGACAGAACCACATCAGCGTGATCGTCTATTACCCGGACGGCACCCCGCTCGACAGGTCTCGCGTGCCGCAGCTCCAGGAGATCAACAGCCGGCTCGCGAAGATCCCGGGCGTGCAGCAGGTCCAGAGCGCCTTCGCGATCGATCCACGAGTGCTCGGTGCGCCAGACCTGGCCACGGTGTACTCGGTGCCGCGCCAGCAGCTGCCGCCTCAGCTGCAGACGGTGCTGCGTCAGACCGTCGGCCAGCACATCGCGCTGTTCGACGTCGTCGCCCCGTACCCGTTCTACAGCGACGAGTCGCGGCAGCTGGTGAGGGACCTCCGCGCGGTCGAGTCACCGCCGGGGGGCGAGAAGCTCGTGACCGGCTTCACCGCGATCGATCTCGATACGGTCAACTTCATCGTCGAGCGGACGCCGACCGCGGTGACGTTCGTGATGCTGGCGACGATCGTCGTCCTCTTCCTGTTGCTCGGCTCGGTCGTCCTGCCGCTGAAAGCGGTCGTGATGAACCTTCTCTCGATCACCGCGTCGTTCGGCGCGCTGGTATGGGTCTTCCAGGACGGTCACGGTGCGCAGCTGCTCGGCTTCGAGGCCGCGGCGATCGACCCTTCGACGCCCGTGATCATGTTCTGCATCGTCTTCGGCCTGTCGATGGACTACGAGGTGTTGCTCCTTTCGCGGATCCAGGAGGAGTACCTGCGCACCGGCGACAACACGCATTCCGTCGCGGAGGGCCTCGAACGCAGCGGACGCCTGATCACCGGCGCCGCGGCGATCATGGTCGGCGTCTTCGCTGCCTTCGGTCTCGCCGAGATCCTCCTCATCAAGGCGATCGGCCTCGGCATGGCGCTCGCCGTCGCCATCGACGCGACGCTCGTGCGCGCGCTGGTGGTGCCCGCGACGATGCGCCTCCTCGGCGATCTCAACTGGTGGGCGCCTGCCCCGCTGGCGCGCCTGTACCGCCGGCTGCGCCTCGGAGAGGCGGCTGCGGCCCTACCGGCCCCCGAAACGCGTTAGCGCGTCGAGGAACTCGGACCCGTATCGCTCGAGCTTGACCTTGCCGACGCCGGACACCGCGAGCAGCCCCGAAGGAGTCTGGGGCTTCTCCGCGACCATCTGCCGGAGCGATGCGTCGCTGAACACGACGTACGCCGGTACTCCCTCGCGGTCCGCGATCTGTTTCCGCAGCTTCCGAAGGGCGTCGAAGAGCTCGGGATCGAGGACCTCGGGCGGAAGGCTGCCGCGCGTTTCGGGCGCGGCAGAGGAATGGACCGCGACCGCCTCGTTGGTTCCTTTGCGGCAGCGGTCGCAGCTGGTGCCGCAGTCGTCGATCTGCTCGTCGAAGTAGCTCGTCAGCGACTGGTGGCGGCAGCGTCCACTCTCGAGGAGATCGAATAGCGCGACCGTCTTGGCGCGCATCCCGGCCCGGAGGTCCGTGTCGTCCACGGTCTCGAGGAACCGGTCGTAGGTGAGGACGTCCACCCACGAGTACATCACGACGCAGTCCGAATCCAGCCCGTCTCTGCCGGCCCGCCCGATCTCCTGATACCAGCCCTCGATGTTGCGCGGCATGTCGCGGTGGATGACGAAGCGCACGTTGCTCTTGTCGATCCCCATGCCGAACGCGATCGTCGCGACGATCACGTCGCACTCATCACGAGCGAAAGCGTTCTGATTCCTGTTCCTCTCTTCGTCGCTGAGCTTCGCGTGATAGGGCAGAGCATTCACGCCTTCGGATCTGAGCCACGTCGCGAGGTCCTCGACGCTCTTACGCGAGATGCAATACACGATCCCCGTTTCGCCGCGGCGCGCGCGGATGAGCCGCAGCAGGTCACCGCGGCCGGTGCGGCCCTCGCCCTTCTTGATCGCGGTGATGATGAGATTGGGTCGGAAGAACGATCCCTTGAATCCCTCGGGTCTGCGCATCCCGAGCTGCTTGATGATGTCGCCGACCACACGCCGCGTCGCGGTCGCGGTCAGCGCGAGGACCCCGATGTCGCCGAACTGCGCCTTCAGGCCCTGAAGCTGCCGGTAGGCCGGACGAAAGTCGTGTCCCCATTGGCTGATGCAGTGCGCTTCATCGACGACCAGAAGCGCGGGACGCGCGGCCGCAAGCTCGTTCCGTAATCCATCGCTGAGCGCCTCCGGTGCGACGTAGAGAAGCTCGGTCTCCCCGCGCCGCAGGGCGTCGAGCCTCGTTCGGCGCTCTTCCCACGAGATGGTCGAGTTCAGCACGGTCGCTCGAAAGCCGGTCCGCACCAGCGCGTCGACCTGGTCCTTCATCAGCGAGATCAGCGGTGAGATGACGATCACCGGGCCGGGCAGCAGCTTCGCGGGGATCTGGAACGTCAGGCTCTTGCCGGCCCCGGTCGGCATCAGACCGATGCAGTCACGACCGGCGAGGACGGCCTCGATGATCTTGCGCTGGCCCGGCCGGAACTCCGCATAGCCGAAGATCGAGTGAAGGACCTCGTCCGGCGTCGTGAGCTGGCTCGCCGGAGCATCCACCTCGCGAGTCTATCGGCGCGAAGTTGCCGCGAATGTAGTCACGCCTACCATTCGCGCGGTGGAGGCACCGCAGCTCCGCCCGCTCGGCGTCGGCGACATCGTTGACCGCGTCTTCTCCATGTACCGCCAGCGCCCGCTCCTCTTCATGGCGCTCTCCGCGGTCCCGTACCTCGCGCTGTTCCTCGTCATCGGCGGCATGGCACTGGCTCTCGGAACGCAGCTGGCCCCCCTCGCGTCGTTCTTCGACCAATTCGGCACGACGCCCGTCTCGCCGAATCTCATCCTGACCCCGGCGCTCGCGGCGGCGTTCCTCACGCTCGTCGTGGTCGCCCTGGTCGCGGTCCTCGTCTCGGTGCTGTTCCTGTCGGTGCAGATCGGCGCGCTCGTGGACGCCGCGGCCGCGCGCTACCTGGGGCGGGAAACGACCGTCGGCGCGTCCTTCCGCGCCGGCCTGCGGGTCGCCCCGAAGATCATCGGGACGGGAATGATGCTGTTCCTCTCGCTCACGGTCGGATGGCTCGTCCTTTTCTTCATCGTGGCCGTCGTGAACAACGGGATCGTCGCGACGCTCGCCATACTCGGCGGCCTGATCGTGACCGTGTTCGTGTTCGCGTCGTGGCTGGTCGCGCCGATCGTCGCCGCGATCGAACCGGTCGGTCCGCTACACGCCGTGCGGCGGTCGTGGTGGCTGTCGAGCGGCCACCGCTGGCGCATCCTCGGTCTTCAGATCCTGCTCGCGGTGCTGCAGACCGTGTTGTCGACCCTCATCTCGTTCATCTTCATCGCGGCCTTCATCTCCGATGCGGTCGTTCGCGTCGTCCTCCAGAACATCGTGAACGTCATCGCGACGGTGCTGTGGGCGCCGATCGAGTGGGGGACGTTCACGATCCTCTATTTCGATCTGCGCGTGCGCAAAGAGGCGCTGGACCTGCAGCTCGCCGCGGAGGCCCTGCCGCGCGAGGCGTGATGCGGGTCCTCGCGCTGGCCCTCGCGCTGTGGGCGGCGCAGCCGCTCGTCGCGCACGCCGATACCGTCACGCCGCGCGACTACC
>JBDTMY010000164.1:0-18901 GCA_039934015.1 Chloroflexota bacterium
CGGCGAGCCCGGCCAGCACCATCACCACGACGCCGGTGGCCCACACCAGATGGGGGCGACGGGCGGCCTTGGCCTTCACGCCCTGCGAGTCTATGGGCGTTAGCCTCCGCACCGAATGCGCGTCCCGCCGGCCGAGCGACGCTCCGATCCGCGCCTGGGTGTCGCGATGCGCGTCGGTCTCGCTCTTACCGCCACAGGCATCGCCTCCGCGGGGCTTGGTCGCCGCGCGCTGTCCGGCTCTGGAGCGGACGTGCCGCTCGCGGCCGCCTTCACGTGCTTTCTGGTCCTGCTCGTTCTCGCGAGCCTGCAACGGCCGCCGCGCGTATCAGCGTGGATCGCACTCGCTCTGGCGGCAGGTGTCTATATCGCGGCCGCGGTCGCGCTCGCGAACACGCCGATCGGGATGGTCGCGTACCTGGCGGCCGCCGCGCTGGCGACGTGGCGCACTCCGTCGCATCTGCGGCCCTTCACCGTCGCCGCGTTCGCGCTCTGGACCCCGGCGCTCGGCCTCTTCGCGACCCGCGGCATCGCGGTGCTGCCCGCGCCCGTGCTCGCCGCAGCGATGTTCGCGCTCGTCTACACGGTCGCGGTCCTCGTCGACCCCTCTCGCGTCCATCCATCGGACCGCCTGCGACGTGCCGGCTTCGGCATCGTCGCGATCGCGACCATGGCCGGGCTGTTCGATCGCCATCTCGCCGTCGGATCGTCCGGCCTCGCCCCCGACGATGCGCTGGCGATCGTCGTCGCGTTCGCATTGCCGCTCCTCGCGCATCTGCGCGTGCGGGCCTCGACGCGTGACGCGATCGCAACGAGTCTCGTCCTCACGACCTTCGCGCTGATCGGCCTCGCGTGCCTCAGCGTCGTGCCGTATCACGCCGATGCTGTCGCCGCGGTCCATCGCATGGCCGAGATCTTCCTGTCCGGTCAGGACCCTTACCGCGTCTTCGATCTGCCTGAGGCGCTCGCGAGATTCCGCATGATCCCGGAGCTCGCGACGCATGTCGACGGTGGCGGCGTCCTGCACTCGTACAACTACCCGGCGCTGTCGTTCCTCGTCGTCGCCCCGTTCGTCGCGCTCGGTCTCGGCGACATTCGCTGGGTGTACCTCGCAGAGATCCTGATCCTCGCGATCGTCGTGCTCCCACGCCTGCGGCCGGCGTGGCGATCGATGGCGCTCGCGACGATCGTTGGCAACGCGATCGTGTTGCGGCAGCCGATCCTCGCCGGCATCGACCCCGCGTGGGCGCTGCTGGTCGCTTCGGCGTGGCTCGCGCTCGGCCGCGCTCGGCTCTCGCCGATCCTGCTCGGGCTCGCGTTCGCCGCGCGACAGACGGCGTGGTTCGTCGCGCCCTTCTACCTCGTGCTCGTCTGGCAACGCGCCGGCCCGCGCGAAGCGGTGAGGCGCGCGGCGATCGCGGCCGGCGTTGCGCTTGCCGTGAACCTCCCGTTCCTCTTCCGTGCACCCGAGCGTTTCATCGACGGGGTGACGGCGCCGATCCTCGGGCCACTTGAAGCGGACGGCGTCGGGCTCGTGCGGTTCGGGATCGCGGGGGTGCTCCCGCTGTTCCCGCGCGTCCTGTACGGCGCACTCGCGCTCCTTGTCTTCGCCGCCCTCCTCGCGGCCTGCGTCCGATGGCGACGCTCGGTCGCCAGCGCGCCGCTGGTCTGGCCGTTCCTCCCGCTGTACTTCGCGTGGCGTTCGCTGCAGAACTACTTCGTACTGGCGACGCTGTTCGTGTTCATCGCCGACGAGGAGCTTGCGCCGGAAGTACCCCCACCCGTAACACGCTGAGGCCGCGCCCCGCCACCGGTCCGATACCCGCTCGGTCCGGCGAGACCCAAGAGTGGTCGCCGGATGCGCCGCTTTCTCCCCCGCGACGTCCTTCTTGCCGCCCGCCTGATCGCGGTCGCCGGTGCGCTGGTGTGGATCCTGATCGGCGGTCAGGCGACGCTGTGGCTCGCGTACGTCGCGCTCGCCTTCCTGGTCGCGACCTCCGCCCTCGTTTGGCGCGACGATGTTCGCCGCGGGGGCGTTCCGGTTCCGCTCTCGGAGACGCCGGCATTCGTGGTGATCGGCGATCTCTGCGCGGCGTCGGTGTGGATGGTCGCGAGCGCGCCGAACGAGCGCAGCGTCGCATTCGTCGTCGTGGTGGCGATCGGTGCGCTGGCGATGTACCGCCTCGGACGGCAGGGCGTGAATGCGACCGCCGCGGCCTATCTGGTCGGGCGCATCGGCCAGGAGATCGTCCGTGTCGGCCTCGGGATCCCGACGCCCATCCCGCAGATCTTCGGGGAGACCATCGTCGTGATCCTCGTGCTCGTCATCCTCAGCGCGACCGTCGCCCACTACCGCGATGAGCAGCGCTCCGGCGCTCGCGCGTTGCGCCTCGCGCGCAGCCTTCAGCGCATCGCGACCGAGATCGGGCAGGAAACGGCCTCGGAAGGATTGTTCCGCTCGATCGCGCGCAACGCGCTGCTGCTGGTCGACGCGCATCACGCCACGATCAACCGGCGCCGCGGTGACGAGTTCGCCGTCGTCGCCGGCGCTGGGACGGGAGAGCGCGCCGTCGGTGTCCGTGCATCGGCGCGCGTCGGTATCGTCGGCGCGGTCATGCGGTCGCGCCGGGCGGTCGCGTGGGACGACTACGCGGCCGACCCCACGGCGGTCCCGGCGATCAGGAGCATCGGCGTGCGCTCGATCGTCGGCGTCCCGATCGTGGTGCAGGGCGAGATAGCTGCGACGCTCACGGTCGGTCGCCTCCGGGTCCGGCCGTTCGATGAGAACGACATGCACGCGCTCGAGGGACTCGCCGCGCACGCCGCCATCGCGCTGCGCAACGCCCGCATCATCGAGCAGGCGCGCCGGGTCGAGAGCGTGTCGCGTGAGCTCGCCGCGGAGACCGGCGCCACGTCGGATGTGATCCGTCGCATCGCGCAGGAGATGCACGGCGCCTACGACACCGAGTTCGTTCTCGTCACGGAGCTGCAGGGCGAGACCGCCGTCGACCTCGCCGGCATCGGGCTCGCCGCGCCGCTCGTGGCCCCGCAAGAGGTCGGGCCGCTGGTGCGGCGCGTCATCCGGCGCCGCGAGGTCGTGAGCCTGCGCGACTACTCGCTCGACACGTACGGCGAGACCGCCGGACACGCCGAATTCCTGCGCGAGGCCGGCATCCACGCCGCGATGGCCGCGCCGGTGATGCTCGGCGGCGACGTTGTCGGGAGCGTTGGGATCGCCACGACCGACCCGGACCGTACCTTCGATGCGATCGACCGCCAGGGCCTCTTCGCATTCGCGCAGCTCGCCGCCGCCGCAATGCGCTCCGCCCGCGTCCGGGCCGAGCGCGAACAGCGCATCCGCCGGCTCTCCGCACTGAACGTTCTCGCCTGGGAGCTCGCGAGCGTCCGCGAGCCCTATGGCATCGCGCGCCTCGCGTACGAGGCCGCCGGCGCGCTCGTTGCGCGGGACGCGTTCTATGTGGCGCGCTACGACGCCGAGAAGAAGGAGTTCGATTTCATCCTCCAGGCGGAAGGCAAGGACAGCTGGGTCGGCGAGCGTTACCCGCTCGGCACCGGACCCACCAGCCAGGTCGTCATCACCGGCGAGACCTATCTCGTGAGGGGACCCGGAGATCCGGTACAGCGCCGCGGCATGACGTTCGGCGAAGACGAACATCTGTCAAAGTCCGCGGTGCACGTCCCCCTGAAGAGCCGCGGGCGGCTCGTGGGCGTGCTGTCGAGCCAGGCCTACCGGCTCGGCGCGTTCGACGACGAGGACATCGCCGTCCTGCAGTCGCTCGGCAACCTGGTGGCTACCGCGTTCGAGAACGCCGAGCACCTGGCGCAGATGCGCGAGCTCTACCTCGCTTCGGTGAAGGCGCTGGCGGCCGCTGTCGACGCTCGCGATCCGTACACGCGCAGCCACTCCGCGCGGGTCGCGGCGCTCGCGCGGACCATCGGCGACGAGATGCGGATGACGGCCGATCAGCTCCGGCGGGTGCAGCTCGGCGCGCTGCTCCACGACATCGGCAAGATCGGTGTGCCTGACGCGGTCCTCAACAAGCCCGGTCCCCTCACCCCGGACGAGTGGGTGCTCATGCGCACGCATCCGGCGGTCGGCGGCTCGATCCTCGCCGCCGTCGAGCCGCTGCGCGACCTCGTGCCGATCGTCACGGCACACCACGAGCGCTTCGACGGCGCCGGCTATCCCGACAAGCTCGCGGGCGACTCCGTTCCGCTCGAGGCGTACGTGGTCGCGGCCGCGGACGCCTTCGAGGTCATCGTGAGCCGGCGCGCGTACAAGCAGGCGCAGAGCGTCGAGTTCGCATGTTCCGAGCTCGTGCGCTGCCGCGGGACGCAGTTCCATCCCGACGTCGTCGACGCGTTCCTGCGCGTCATCGAACGCGACCGCCTCCAGGGCGCGGGGTATCTTCGCCGCGTCGGCGCGATCCAGGAAGAGGACATGGAGAACGTTCCTGGTCCCGGCGGCGTACTCGAACAGTTCGCCGCGTCGGCGCACGCGCACGGACGGCAGCTCGCGATCCTTCAGCGGCTCGCGTCGGAGATCAGCGCTGTGCTCGACATCGACACGCTGGCCCAGCGGCTGCTTCGCATCGTGTGCGAATCGATGGGTTACGAGAACGGATTCCTGCTCACGCTCGACGACAAGCACCAGAGTTTGGTCGTGCGCGCCGCGGTCGGTCCGTCGGAGCCTTACGTCGGTCAGCTCCTCACGCGTGGCGTTGGGATCAGCTGGTGGGTCATCGAGCACGGCCAGCTGCAGAACGTCACGAACGCCCAGACCGATCCGCGCTACTACGGCCCGCCGAACATCCAGTCCGTCCTCGTTGTCCCGCTGCAGCTCGGTGAGGAGCGTGTTGGGGCGCTCGGCATCGAGAGCCCCCGCACTGAGGCGTTCGGCCGCGAGGACGAAGGCCTGCTCACGGCGGTCTCCCACCAGGTCGCGGCCGCGCTGCGCGTCGCGAAGCTGCACCAGGCCGCGAAGACCGCCGCGGCCACCGACCCGCTCACCGGCCTCGCGAACCGGCGCACGTTCTTCTCGCGGCTGGAAACCGAGCTCGAGGGCGATCCACTCGTACCGATCACGGTGGCCGTGCTCGATGCGAATGGCCTGAAGCAGCTGAACGACGAGTTCGGACACGGCGCGGGCGACGAGGCGCTGATCCGGATCGGCGAGATCCTCTCGGCGGGCGTTCGGGACCGCGACACCGTCGCGCGCATCGGCGGCGACGAATTCGCGATCCTCTTCCCCGGCGCGCCGCTGCTCGCGGCGGAGCGCGTCATGCGCCGGGTCGCGGGCAATATCGCCGAGGGCACGCTCGCCGATGGCAAGCGTCTCCCGACGATCGCCTGGGGTGTCGCCGACGCGTCGCAGCGCCCGATCACGGTGGACGCGCTGGTGGATGCCGCCGACCACGCGATGTACCGGCACAAGCAGCTGACGCGAGGTTCGCGCGCGTCGACGGCCTGAGCTCCGCTAACATCTCCTCATACCGGCAGCGACCGGGAAGAACACCGACCCAGGTCCCGATAGAGAAGGTGCGCCACCGGCTGGAAGCGCGCCGCGGAGGACGGGGACGGGAAGTCGCCCGCGAGTCGGATCGGAGGCACCCGTTATCGGCCAACTGAGGCCGTCACGGCAGCGTGACGGCGAACTGCAGTGGTACCACGAGGCCCCGCTTCGTCCGCAGACGAGACGGGGCTTTTGATTTGAAGAAGGAGGTCTCTGATGGCAGTCATGAAAGAGAAGCTGGATCCACCGCAGTCGGTCGTGTCGTTCGCTGAGAAGCATTACCGTCCGTCGGCCGTCGAGAAGGACCTCTACGACTGGTGGGAGCGATCGGGCTTCTTCACGCCCGACGAGGACAACCCGAACCAGCCGTTCGTGATGATGCTGCCGCTGCCCAACGTCACGGGCGACCTTCACCTGGGCCACGCGCTCGGGTTCGGTGGCTACGAGGACCTGATGGCGCGCTGGCACCGCATGCTCGGCGAGCCGACGCTGTACATGCCCGGCACCGACCACGCCGGGATCATCGCCCAGAAGGTCGTCGAGGACGAGCTCGCGAAGAACGAGATCGGCCGCGCGGAGCTGGGGCGCGAGAAGTTCCTGGCCGAGATGTGGAAGTGGATGGACCACTACCGACCGCGCATCGAGAAGCAGCTGCGCCTGCTCGGATGCTCGCTGGACTGGTCGCGCCGGAACTTCACGATGGAGCCGTCGAAGCAGCGCGCCGTGCGCACGCACTTCATCCGGCTGTTCAAGCGCGGCCACCTCTATCGCGCTGACCGCATCGTGCACTGGTGCCTGCGCTGCCAGACGACGTACTCGGACCTCGAGGTGGATCACATCCAGCGCACCGACTCGCTCTACTACGTGCGCTATCCATGGGCCGACCCGAAACCGGGTGATCCGCCGCTCATCATCGCCACCACGCGTCCGGAGACGATCGTCGCTGATGTCGCGGTCGCGGTCCATCCGGATGACGAGCGCTGGAAACCGTTCGTCGGCCGCGAGGTGCTCGTGCCGATCATCGAGCGGCGCGTGAGGGTCATCGCGGACGAGGCGGTGGATCCGAAGTTCGGCACGGGCGCGCTGAAGATCACGCCCGGCCATGACGCGACCGACTTCGAGATCGGACAGCGCCATGGTCTGTCGGTGATCACTGTCATCGACACGCGCGGCGCGATGCTGCCGGCTGCGGGGCCGCTGGCCGGCCCGGACCGCGACACCGGCCGCCGCATCGCTGTGGAGATGCTGAAGGACCGCGGCCTGCTACAAATGGAGCAGCCGCTGACCCACGCAGTCGGGGTGCACGACCGCTGCAAGACCGTGGACGAGCCGCTCGTGATGAAGCAGTGGTGGGTGAAGATGCCGCCGCTGGCGGCGCCGGCGATCGCGGCGGTCCGCGAGGGCCGCGTCACGATCCATCCTCGCTACCAGGAGAAGATCTTCTTCAACTGGATGGAGAACATCCGCGACTGGCCGGTATCGCGCCAGATCTGGTGGGGCCACTCCATCCCGGTGTGGTACTGCGGTAACTGCGACGAGATCGTGGTCCCCGACGAAGACGGGCCCGACCCGACGCGCTGCACGCGCTGCCGCAGCGATGACATCAAACAGGATCCCGACGTGCTCGACACGTGGTTCTCGAGCGCGCTCTGGCCGTTCTCGACGCTCGGTTGGCCCGACCAGACTCGCGATCTGGGGCGCTATTACCCGGGGAGCGTGCTGGAGACGGGCTACGACATCCTGTTCTTCTGGGTGGCTCGCATGATCATGATGGGCATCGAAGAGATTGGGGATATCCCGTTCGACACGGTGTATCTCCACGGCCTCGTGCTCGTCGACGGCGAGAAGATGAGCAAGTCGACGGGCAACGTCATCAGCCCGATCGGCTTCATCGAGCAGTTCGGAGCCGACGCGCTCCGCTTTGCGCTCGTGAACGGCGTGGCGGCGGGTGCGGACCAGACGCTGTCGGAGTCGAAGCTCCAGAACGCCCGAGAGTTCGCGAACAAGCTCTGGAACATCAGCCGCTTCGTGCAGCATCACGTCGACGCCAACGTCGAGGCGCTGCGGGAGTGGCGCTCCGATCGCACGCCTGCGCCGAAGGCCGGTGCTGGATCGAGCGATCCGTCACTCGGACACGCTGAGCGCTGGATACTCTCGCGCACCGAGGCGATGGTCGCCGAGCTCACGCGGCTCCTCGAGCACTACCTCTTCGGTGAGTACGCCTCGGCGTTGCAGCAGTTCGTGTGGGCCGAGTTCGCGGACGTGTATCTCGAGCTAGCGAAGGCCGGACTTCGTGACGAGAAGCGCGCGCCCGGCACGGTGCGAACGCTCGCGTACGTGCTCGACCGCATCCTGCGGCTCGCGCACCCGATCGTCCCGTTCATCAGCGACACGATCGCGCTGCAGCTGTGGCAGCGGCTGCCGAACACAGATCGCTCACCCTCCCTCGTGATCGCGAAGTGGCCGAAGCCGGGAACGCGTTCGGTCGCGCTCGAAGAGCGGATGGAGATCGCGCTCGATCTCGTGCGCGCGATCCGCAACCTCCGTCAGGAAGCCGGCGTGAAGCCGGGCGAGCGCGTGAAGACCGTCCTCGGCGGCGACACGACGGCGATCCATGACCTCGCCGACCTGATCTCACACCTCGCGCAGTCCGAGGTCACGTTCGGGACCGGGACCGGTCAAGCCGCGGTGGTGCGTGCCATCGAGGTGCGCGTCGCGGTCGAGCGCGACCCTGCCGAGCATCGCGCGCGGCTCGAGAAGGAGCTGGCGGAGGCGAGGGAGTCTCTTCGCCGCTCACGCGACCTGCTTGCGCGCCCCGGCTTCGCCGACAAGGCGCCCGCCAACGTCGTCGCGAACGAGAAGGCCAAGCTCGCCGAGCGTGAGGAGCGCGTCCGGCTCCTCGAAGAGGAGATACGTCGAGCCGCGTGAGCAGCGCCGCGTACATCTGCGTCACCTGCGGCGTGCAGCAGGCCCCCGCCGCGTCCACGCCCGAGCGCTGCGCGATCTGCGAGGACGAACGGCAGTACGTGCGCCAGGGCGGTCAGGCCTGGACGACGCTCGAAGAGCTCGCCGCGCGCGGCCACCAGATCGAGCTGCGCGAGCTCGAGCCCGGCCTCACCGGCGTCGGCGCGCAGCCGGCGGTCGCCATCGGTCAGCGCGCGCTGCTGGTGCGAACGACGGCGGGCAACTTCCTCTGGGACTGCCTCGGCTACATCGACCGAGCGAGCGTCGAGGCGGTCCGCGCGCTCGGCGGCCTCGCCGGCATCGCGTTCTCGCACCCGCATTTCTACGGCGTCATGGTCGAATGGAGCCAGGCGTTCGGTGATTGCCCGATCTGGATCCCGTCGGCCGATCGCGGCTGGGTGCAGCGCGAGTCTCCGGCGATCGTCGAGTGGGCCGGTACGAAGGAGGTCCTCCCGGGTCTGACGCTCGTCCAGACGGGCGGCCACTTCGAGGGGAGCGCCGTGCTCCACTGGGCCGCTGGCGCCGGTGGCCGGGGAGCGCTGCTCGTCGGCGACACGATCACGGTGGTGCCCGACGTGCGGGCCGTCAGCTTCATGCGGTCGTACCCGAATCTCATCCCGTTACCCGCGGAGGAGATCCGGCGCATCGTCGCGGCGGTGCGTCCCTACGCTTTCGATCGCATCTACGGGGGCTGGTGGGACCGCGTGACACCGAGCGACGGCAAGAGCGCGGTCGAGCGATCGGCGCAGCGCTATCTGAGGTGGATCGGCGCGTCCACCGCGCTTTGATCGGGTCACTCGTAGCGCACGCCGTCCCGCAGGATCCATCCGCTTTCGTGTGAGCCGTCGGGGTCGTGATGCGTGAAGTGGACGAGCCCGCCCTGGTCGTTCCAGATGAACTCGCCGTGCACCACCAGCGCGTCGCCGGCCGCGACCGGCACGCGCTTGCCGACGCTGACGTTATTCGTGATGAGGAGCGTCTGCGCAAGATCGTCCAGCTTCAGGATGAACCGCTGGTGCGTACTGGTCGCCGACGTGTCGTCGCTCAGCAGGCGCTCGACCCGTCCCTGCGCGGTGACCTGCAGCTCTGAGCGATGGTCCGCGAACGCGCGCGCGATCGCTGCGTTGTCGGCCGCGGGCGCGACCGTCGAACTCGTCAGAGCGGGCAGACAAGCGGGCACGAGCGCGATGAGTAAGACGTACCGCAGGGACCATCTCAGCGCTCGGAGCATGCCACTCGAAGAAGAGGCCCCGGGATGTCCGGGGCCCCTCCATTTATTTCGATCCGTAGCCCGAGGCTACTGGTTGTCCTTCAGTATCTGGTTCGCCTTCGTGCTGGCGTCCTTGAGCGCGACTTCCGGTGTGGCCTTGGCAGTCGTGACCTTGACGTACATATCGAGGAGCACGTCACGGATCTCCTGCTGGCCGCGGACGTTCGGCTCGGGGATCGAGGCCGGGACCACGTCAAAGGCCTGCTTGCCCTGCGGGTCCTTGCTGGTCCAGTAGGTCTTCAGTGCCTCGTTGTTTGCGGCGGTCTTGCGGACCGGCATGTAGAAGGACTTGGTCGCCCAGTCCGCGGTCTGGTCCTGCTCGTTGAACCACTTGATGAAGAGCCACGAGGCGAGCTGCTTCTGAGGCGTGCTCTTCAGGACCGCGATGTTCGCGCCGAACATGACAGTGGCACCCTTGGCGGGGTCCGCCTGCGGCGGGAGACCGACGGTCCAGTTCACGGGCGTCTTCATCGCTCCCGCGATGAACGGCCGGCTGGAGGTCGAGGAGAGGGTGTAGGCGAGCTTCGAGGCAGCGAAGTCGTTCTGCCACTCGAAGCCTGTCGGGGTGTACGCGTAGCCACCCTTGTATAGACGGTCGAGCATCTGGAGGGTCTCGAGGCCCTCCTTGCCATCCCAGGCGACGGTCTTGTTGTCGGCGGACATGATCTTGCCGCCGCGTGAGAGCACCATCGCGTTGAAGTACGACGCGTCGGTGGTCCCGACGTATCCGTACTGCGTTGTCTTGCCTGCCGCGTCCTTCTTCGTCGCCTTCATGACCGCCTGCTCCCAGTCGGCCCACGTCTTGGGCGTGGTCGTCACGCCGGAGGCCCTCAGGACGTCCTCATTCGTGTACATGACCGCGAGCGACTTGCTGAACGGGAAGGAGAGCAGCTTGTTGGCGTACTGCGGGAAGCGGTTGGTGTCGAAGTACGGCTTGTAGATGTCGTCCTGGCTCGCCTTATCGAGCCCGTTCTTCTTGCTGTTCACGTAGGGGTCGAGGTCGATCACGACGTCGGCCTTCGTGTAGTCAGCGACCTGGCTCTCGTACGCGTGCACGAGGTCCGGCAGCGCGCCGGCCTGGATCGCGCCGAGGGTCTTCTGGAACAGCTGCGTGTAGTTGCCCTGGACGACCGGCGTGATCGTGATCCCCTTGCCGTTCGTCTCGTTGTACTTCTTCACCGACGCCTCGAGCGCGCCTTTCTGCGGGTCGCTCGTGAGCGCGTGCCACAGGATCAGGTTCACCGGTCCGGTGATCTCGATGTCGGCCTCGGTCGACGGCGCGGCCGTCGCCGCGGGTCCCGCGGCGGCGCACGCGCCGAGCAGGAGCGCCAAAGTCGTGAGCAGGGCTGGTATCCGCATTTTGGTCATGAGTCTCTTCCTACCTCCTCCACCATTCGAGCAGCGCCGGGTGTCGGCCATGTGAGATACGCGTGAACGCTATCCGCGGATGCCGGTTCGTGCGACGCCCTGCACCAGGAAGCGCTGCCCGACGAGATAGAGCAGGACGATCGGTGCAACGACGAACGACGCCGCCGCCATGAGGAGATGGTACTGCGAGCCCGCCTCGGCCCGGAAGGCATTCAGCCCGACCTGGATGGGTCGGATCGCCTCGCTCGAGGTCACGATGAACGGCCACTGGAAGGCGTTCCACGAGGCGTAGAACGACAGGATCGCGACGGTGACGAGAGCAGGGATCGAGATCGGGAGCACGACGGACCACAGGAAGCGCAGATGTCCAGCGCCGTCGATCACCGCGGCATCGCGCAGCTCTTTCGGTATCGACAGGAACTGCTGCCGCAGTAGGAACACCGAGAACGCGCTCGCGAGGAAGGGCAGGATCTGCGCCGCGTATGTGTCGTAGAGGCCCAGCCGCGGAATGGGGAAGAACGGGTTCACGCCGGCGGGCGCCTTGCTCATCATCACGAAGTTGGGGATCAGCGTCGCCTCGCCCGGCATCATGTAGGTCGCGAGGAACAGCGCGAACACGACGTTCTTGCCGCGGAAGTTCATCTGCGCGAATGCGTACGCGGCGAGCACGGCGATGATGATCTCGCCGACCACGCTGACACCCGCGATGAACACGGTGTTCGCGAAGTAGCGCGCCCAGGGTTGCCTCGCCCACACCTCCGCGTAGTTCTCGGGGTGCCACGATGCGGGCCAGAACGTCGGCGGCGTGGCGGTGGCCTCGCTGAACTCTTT
This sequence comes from Chloroflexota bacterium, assembly GCA_039934015.1. Classification (GTDB taxonomy): domain Bacteria; phylum Chloroflexota; class Limnocylindria; order P2-11E; family P2-11E; genus CF-39. Next base: position 11,964 of record JBDTMY010000164.1, read on the forward strand.
GAACGCCGACGTGATCATGAAGTAGAAGGGGTACGCGACGGCGAGCCCAACGACGATCAGGATCAGATGCTTGAACGCCGACGGAAGGACCTGCGTCCGGATCATGTGTATTGCACCCGCCGCTCGAGGAAGCGGAACTGGATCAGCGTGAACGCCAGGATGATCAGCGTGAGCAGCACGCCCATGGCCGAGCCGAGACCGATCTGCCCCTGCTGGAAGAACGTGCGGAACACGAGCAGGGTCACCGTGCGGGTCGTGTCGAGCGGACCGCCGTTGGTGAGCACGAAGATCTCGTTGAACGCGCGCAACACGCCGATGCTCGCGATCGTGAAGACGAAGAAGATCTGTGGCGAGAGAAGCGGAAGCGTGATGCGGCGGAACAGCTGCCATTGGCTCGCGCCGTCGAGCTTCGCCGCCTCGTAGTACTCGGCCGGGATGTTCCCGAGGCCACCGAGGAAGATGAGGATCTGGAACCCGAGGAAGTGCCAGATCGAGAAGATCGCCACGCCGACGAGCGCGAGGCTCGGGCCGGCCGCCCACTCGGGCAGCGCAAAGCCGAGAGCATTCCCCAGCATCTGAAAGATGCCATCAGGCTCCTGGAACCACTTGAGCCCGGTGATGCCGATCTGCGCGAGCAGCGTGTTCACGAGCCCGTATTGGGGATGGAAGACATAGAAGAACACGCTCGCGGCCGCGACCGTCGAGGTGACGTAGGGCAGGTAGTAGATCGTGCGATAGATGTCGCGCCCGGCGAGCTTCTGGAACAGGACGTACGCCACGACCAGGGCCAGTCCGATCTCGATCGGGACGGTGATGATCGCGTAGGTGAAGGTCGTCGAGAGCGACTGCCAGAAGGCCTGCGCGCGGGTCGCGTTCGCCCAGAGGATGTCGACATAGTTCTCCAGCCCGCGGAAGGCGCCCTGAACGATGTCCCAGCGGAAGAGCGAGATGTAGACCGCGTAGAGCGCGGGCAGGATCTTGAACAGGCCGAGGAAAGCGAGGGCCGGCACGAGGAAGAGGTAGGCCTGACCGTTTTCGATGAGGCCACGACGGCGGCGGGATGCCGCGCGCTCGCCGGTGGCGATGGCCCCTCCCGACACCTTCGGCGATGATATCGAGCGATGCCGATCTACGACTACCGCTGCGATCACTGCGGCCACGTTTTCTCGGCGGTGCAGTCGTTCAACGACGAGGCCCTCGAGAAGTGCCCGAATTGCGGCAAGAAGCCGCGGCGCCTCATTTCGACCCCGGCGATCGTCTTCAAGGGCTCGGGCTGGTACAAGACTGACAGCCGCCCCGCGCAGAAGGGCTCGGACGCGAGCAGCTCGAGCGGGGACAGCAAGAGCGACTCGAAGACGGAGACCAAGTCCGACCCCAAGTCCGACCCCAAGTCCGACACGAAGTCCGACTCCCAGAGCGATTCGAAGGGCGACACGAAATCGGAGACGAAGGCACCGCCCAAGCCCTCGCCGAAGAGCGACGCTGCATCCTGATGTCGGTCAGGGCCTTCGTCCGCGACGCTCGCGCCGTCGCCACTTCGTTCTTCGAAGACGAGTGCCCATTCCTCGCGGGTGCGGTCGCCTTCCAGCTGTTCTTCGCGATCATCCCGATCCTCGCGCTCGTCGTCGGCATCCTCGGATTCGTCTTCGGATCCGAGCGCGCGCAGCAGGAGCTGGGACAGCTGATCCGCACCCTTTATCCCTCGGCCACTGCGCAGGAGACCCGGATCGTGAATCAGCTCGTCGAAGGCCGCGGGGTCTCGCTCGGCGTCGGTGTCCTCGGAACGGTGCTCGCCACCGGCGCGATCCATGGATCGATCGACAAGGCGCTGGCCGTCGTCCTCGGCGCCGGCCGGAAGCGCGGGTTCGTCCGCGGGAATGTCGAGGCCTTCGCCTTCGCCGGCGCTCTCGTCGGGCTCGCGATCATCTCCCTGGCTGTCTCATTCACCGCCGGCGCCTTCGCGCCGCTGCTTGGCCTGGCGGTCGGCTACGTCCCGTTCTTCTTCATCTACCGAGTCATCCCGCGTTTCCACATTCGAGGCCGCACGCTGAGGTCGGCGGCGCTGGTATCAGCCGTGCTGTGGGAGCTGGCGAAGATCGCGTTCGGGTTCGTGACGCGCAGCCTCGGCATCTTCAGCGTGTACGGACCGATCGCCTTCGGGGCCGCGATGCTGACGTGGATCTACGTGACCGCCGCGATCATCCTCGTCGGTGCGGAAGTGATAAAGGTGAAGAGGGCCACGCATGGAACGCCTTGAGGCCTTCGTAAGCCGAATGATCGAGGGATGGAGCGCGCGCCTCTTCGGCGCCAAGCTCCAGCCGGTCCAGATCGCCAAACGCCTCATCCGCACGATGGAGGCTCACCAGACCATCAGCCTCTCCAAGACATTCGTGCCGAACTCGTATGTCGTCTCGCTTTCGGCGACGGACTTCGTGCAGTTCGAGCAGTACCGCCGGAGCCTGGAGCGCGATCTGGCGGAGGCGGTGCTGTCTGCGTCCCGCGAGCGCAATTTCACGCTGCTCGACTTCCCGTCGGTGGTGGTCGAGCGGGACGACGACGTGGCACCGGGCGACATCCGCGTCTCATGCGCGCTCGTCGACGCGACGGGCGACGAGGTCGAGGCCGATCCGAAGTCGCTCGGGGCGGTCGAGTCGGGGCACACGATGGTCCTCGACCGGGAGAAGCTCCTTCGGGACAAGCCTCGCGCGCCGAAGGCCACCGTCGAGGTGAAGACCGGCGAGCGCTCTTCGGTGCAGCTCGGACCCGAGCCGCTGCTCATCGGCCGCGATCAGCAGAACGACGTGGTGCTCGATGACACGCGCGTCTCCCGCAAGCACGCGGAGATCCGCCTGCGCCTGGGGCGGTACACGCTCTACGACCTGCAGAGCACCAACGGCACCTACGTCAACGGCCGGCGCGTCGCCGAGGTCGTGCTGAACGACGGCGACAAGATCTCGATCGCCGGCCTCGATGTGATCTTCCACTCGGCCGAATAGGTGGAGATCACGTTCGCCGTCCTGCTCTGGGCCGTCCGTATCGCGTTCCTGCTGCTCCTCTACCTCTTTCTGCTCCGCGCATTTGGCGTTCTCCATCGGGCCCTTGTCGCCGAGCGTGCCGCCGACGCACCGACGCGCGCCATCGGGGTGCTCGTCGTCGAACGCAGCCCGGGACACGCGCCACGTGTGGGGGAGCGCTTTTCGCTGCGCGCGTCCACCTCGATCGGACGCGACGCCGGCAACGACGTCCCGCTCTCCGATGAGGCCGCCTCCGCGCGACACGCCGTGCTCGAGCTTCGCGAAGATGAGTGGTGGGTCGAGGACCTGGGCAGCACGAACGGCACGCTCGTCAACGGGACGCGCATCGAGCGCGCCGAGCGAGTTCGCTTCGGTGACGAGCTTGCCATCGGCCGCATCGCAATGCGTCTCGAGAAAGGCGCTGGTTGATCGCCCTGACGCGACGCCGACCTGAGCTCGGGCTCCTCTTCTGGGTCGCGGCGCTGGGCATCACCGGATCGGTCGCGGTCGCGGCGGCGGAGGCCGCGGGCTTCCGTCCGCAGCAGCTGGTCATCCCGGTGACCTTCGTGATCGTCGCGTTCGTCCTCCACGTCTTCCTGGCCGTGCGCGGGATCCGCGGCGACCAGCTACTGCTCCCCATCGCGGCCGCGCTGACGGCGCTCGGCCTCGTCCTCGTGCAGCGGCTCGCGACGAACCTGCTGCTGCAGCAGCTCTCGTGGACGCTCATCGCCGCCGGCGCGTTCGCGGCGACGATCCTCATCCCACGGGACATCACCGCGCTCTCGCGCTTCAAGTGGACCTGGGCGCTGCTCGGCGTGCTCCTCCTCATGTCTCCGCTGCTCCCGGTCATCGGGCGCGAGGTGAACGGAGCGCGCATCTGGGTCGGTCTCGGCACGGTCACCTTCGAGCCCTGGGAGGCGGTGAAGATCCTGCTCGTGATCTTCTTCGCGGCGTACCTGGAGGAGTTCCGCGAGGTGCTCTCGCAGACGCAGCGCAGGTTCGGGCCGATCCCCGTCCCGCCCCTCCCGTACTTCGGTCCGATCATCGCGATGTGGGCGATCGCGATGGTCGTGATGGTGTTCGAGAAGGACCTCGGGGCGACGCTGCTGTTCCTCGGCATCTTCCTCGCGATGCTCTACCTCGCGACCGGTGAGGCGTTCTACACGCTCATCGGCATCGCCATGCTCATCGTGGGTGGCTTCGCCGCGTATCAGGTGTTCGGTCACGTCGCGGCTCGCGTCGACGTGTGGCTTCATCCCTTCGCCGAGGAGGTGAGGTTCGGCACCGGTTATCAGCTCGTTCAGGGACTGTTCGCGCTCGCGAACGGTGGGCTCTTCGGCGCTGGGCTCGGTAACGGCATGCCGGAGCGGATCCCGGTCGTGTGGAGCGACTTCGTATTCGACGCGTTCGCGGAGGAGGTGGGTTTCGCCGGCGCGCTGGCGCTGCTGGCGCTCTACCTGCTCTTCGTCTACCGCGGCATGCTGATCGCGCTGCGCGCGCCGACGCCGTTCCTGCAGCTCCTCGCCGCGGGCCTGTCGTTCATCGTGGCGCTGCAGACGCTGGTCATCGTTGGCGGCAACGCGCGGCTCATCCCGCTCACCGGCATCACGCTGCCGTTCGTCGCCTACGGCGGCTCTTCGCTCGTGACCAACTGGATGCTCGTGGCGCTGCTCATACGCGTGAGCGACGTGACCGCGCGCGTCAGAGGCACGCCGTGACGCGCTCGATCGCGACCAACATCCGCGCGCTCACGCTGACGATCGCGCTGGCCTTCTTCGTCACGTCGCTCGGCGTCGGCTACTGGACGCTCGTGGCGGGCCAGGAGCTGGCGAACGATCCATTCAATCCGCGACTCGTTGCTGCGATCCGGGACCGCCCGCGCGGATTCATCACCGACGCGGCCGGCACCAAGCTCGCCGAGAGCGTGCAGACCAACAACGCGTATAAGCGCGTCTATAAGGACAAGACGCTCGCGCACGTCACGGGGTACGCGTCGTTCCAGTTCGGCGCGTCCGGCATCGAAGCCGCGTACACGGAGTCGCTCATCGGCCAGGATCCCGCCGACCCGTTGTCACAGTGGCGCGCGCGTTACCTCCGCGAACGCGCTCCGCCCGGCTCGGTCGTGCTCGGCATCGACCCGAAGGTGCAGCAGGCGGCCGTGGCGGCGCTCGGGAACCGGCGCGGCGCGATCGTCGCCATCGATCCGCGCAACGGAACGATCCTCGCGTCAGCCAGCTGGCCTCAGTACGACGCGAGCCTTATCTCCGATCCGGCGACGGAGGAGGCCGCGTGGAAACAGGTCAATGAGGATCCGGACAAGCCACTGATCAACCGGGTGACGCAGGGCCTCTATCCGCCCGGCTCCACGTTCAAGATCATCACCGGTGCCGCGGCGCTCGAGAACGGCGTCGCTGCCAACGCGAAGGTCCGGGTCGACGATCCCTGGCAGGCCGACCGATCGTGGGGGACGTACTTCGTGCGCTCGTCATCGCGCGCGCACGGCGACTACACGCTGGCCGACGCGTTCCGGCTCTCCGAGAACATCTATTTCGCGAAGATCGGGCTGCAGCTCGGCGGGGGCAAGCTCGCCGAATACGCGCAGCGCTTCGGCATCGGCAGCCCGACGCGCTGCGATATCCCCGCCGGCAAAGGACAGCTTTCGCGTACCGGACAGCTCGACCGCCCCACCCTCATCGCCGACACGGCCTATGGCCAGGGCCAGCTCCTCGTATCGCCGCTGCAGATGGCGCTCGTGGCGGCGGCCGTCGGGATGGGCGGCGTGATGCCCACGCCGCATTACGCGACCGAGGTCCGCGACGCGGAGGGCCACGCGATCCGCGTGATCGCGCCCGGCCCGATCGGCCAGGTCATCGGACTCGAGACCGCGAAGGCCCTGACGACGATGCTCGTCGGCGCGGTGAGCGGGCCCGGCGCGTTCGCGTTCGCGGCGAAGATCCCTGGCGTGGACGTGGCGGGCAAGACCGGAAGCGCCGAGAACCCCTCCGGCGCCCCACACGGTTGGTTCGTGGGATTCGCGCCCGCGGCCGCGCCGACCGTCGCGGTCGCGATCCTCCTCGAGAACTCGCCGCGGGGCGGCGAGGACGCCGCGCCCCTCGGCGGGCGCGTGATGCAGGCCGCGCTCGGCAGGTAACCCAAGGAACCACGGCCGCCCCGAGCCTGTACGAAGTGCAGCGGTTTCGGCTGGGTGTGAACCAAATGACCCCGCGGAGCGTTCTTTCGGATAACACCTGTCCGGCAATTAGCATGTTCAGACGGGCCCGCATGGCTCGGTCTCCGCGACAAACTGGTCTGGGAGAGGGCAATGGACAAGAGCGGGTTCGCAACGCGGATGGGCGCGGTCGTCGCCAACGTCGAACGCGTCATCTTCGGCAAGCACCACGAGGTCGAGCTCGCGATGGTCGCCCTCATCTGCCGCGGCCACATCCTGGTCGAGGATGTCCCCGGCACCGGCAAGACCATGCTGGCGAAGGCCATCGCGCGGTCCCTGGGCTGCTCTTTCAAGCGCATCCAGTTCACGCCCGACCTGCTGCCCTCCGACGTGACCGGCGTCTCGATCTTCAACCAGCGCACCAGCGAGTTCCAGTTCCGGCCGGGCCCGGTGATGACGCAGATCGTCCTGGCCGACGAGATCAATCGCGCAACGCCTAAGACCCAGTCCGCGCTTCTCGAGGCGATGGAGGAGCACCAGGTGACCGTCGACGGCGTTACCTACCAGCTCCCCGATCCGTTCCTCGTAATGGCGACACAGAACCCGATCGAGTACGAGGGCACCTTCCCGCTCCCCGAGGCCCAGCTCGACCGGTTCTTCATTCGCCTGCAGCTCGGCTACCCCAAGGAGCGTGAGGAGATCGCGATCCTCGACGCGCAGCGCCACATCCACCCGCTCGAGACGATCGAGCAGGT
>JBDTMY010000165.1:0-1855 GCA_039934015.1 Chloroflexota bacterium
TCTAACGCGGCTCTAACGCGGCTCTAACGCGGCTCTAACGCGGCTCTAACCGCGGCGCGGCGCCTCGGTGAGTAGCAGATCGCGTAGATCCGCGCCGGCGACGCCGCACAGATCGAGCACGCACAGCAGCAGCGCTGCCTCGTCCGAATCGGCACGACCCGTCTTGATCGAGATGTCGGTGGCGTAGAGCGATTCGTAGGCGCGCGTGATGTCGGCCTGGGTCACGCCACGCGCATGCTGCACGTAGCGGAAGATCGCGCCCGAAGACGACCGGATCGCCTTGGCGATCTTCTCGGCGTCCTGATTGCTCGGTGAGCGCGATGCGAAGAGCAGGACACGGAACTGCCACAGCAGCAGGGCGAGGATCTGCTGTGGGGCGTTGCCCTCCGTGAGGAGACGCTCGAGGAGCGGTACCGCCTCGCGATGGCTGCGTCGCACGACCGCCTTCGTGAGCTCGAAGATGTCGGACTCGATCGCGCCGCTCACGAGCGCGCGCACATCCGCGGCGGTCGCCGGCGCGCCGTTCGCGTAGGCCCCGAGCTTCTGCACCTCGTTCTCGATCCGCTCCGTGTCGGGTCCAAGCGCGAAGGCCAGCGCATCGATCGCGTCCGGCTGGAGGGAGACCTTGTGCAGCCGCGCGCGCGAGGCGACCCAGGCCTTCACCTCGAACGGCGCGAGGCGCTCGATGCGCTCCACCCGTCCACCGAGCTCCTGCACCGCGTCCGGCAGCGACAGATCCGCCGGCGCGCTGGTCTTCGCGCGCGCGCGTCCGCGCCCGCGAGCCGTTTTCAGCGCTTCCACCGAGACAAGCGCGAGTGCGGACTCACTCGGGAACGACGCGAGGAAGTCAGCGCCGGCGAGCGCCTCGGCGTGCTCGACGAGGACGACCTGCCGCTCGTCCACCGCGGCGAACAGGCCCTGCGACTGTCCGGCCATCGTGATCGCGTCGATCGGATCGGAACGCGCGTCGATGCGCGTCAGTCCGAGCGCGCCGCCCAGCTGCGGTGTCGGTCTGGCTGAGAGGTCGCCGGGCTCGCCCGCGCCACCGGCGAGCAACGAGCCGACGAGCTCACCGAGGCGCAGGCGCGTACGGAATGGATCCTCGCCGTGGAGGAGGAAGACCATTCGCGTGGGCGCGGACCACGAGGCCTGAGCCATCGAGAGTGACCTCCACCGTCCCGTCGCGGTCGGTCCGGAACGTCGTTATCCCGCCCAGGGCCGCGAGCGTGTCCGGCGTCGGATGACCATACCGGTTCCCTGCCCCGGCCGAGATGAGCGCGATCTCCGGGCGCACCGCGTCGACGAGCATGGCCGCGTGCGGCGTGTCTGCGCCGTGATGCGGTGGCACATAGACGCGCGAGCGCAGGCCGTCGGGGTACAGCAGGAGGTCCGCGAGGGCTTCGTCGGTCGCGTCGCCCATGAACAGCGCTGAGAAGCGACCATGCTCGATGCGCAGCACGAGCGACGGCGTATCGACCCGCGGATCATCCTCGGGTGAGAGCACGGTGATGACCGCACCCGCGACCTTGATGCGCTGACCCGCGCGGACCGCGTGCCGTTCGGCGTGCGCGCGAGCGATCGCGTCGGCCCAGAGGTCCGAGAGCGGGCCTGAGTTCAGCCCGACCGGCTCGAGCGTCATGCCGACCTCGTAGCGTTGCAGCGCCGCGATGAGACCCGCGCCGTGATCCAGATGCGCGTGCGTGAGAATGATCACGTCGATCCGCCGTCGCCACGGCGGGAGGCTCGCGCCGAGCTGCTCCATGAGACGGGCCGGGTCGGGGCCGCCGTCAATGAGCACGGTGGCTCCGCCAAGCTCGACCAGATACGCATCACCTTGGCCGACGTCGAGCGCGCG
>JBDTMY010000166.1:0-10475 GCA_039934015.1 Chloroflexota bacterium
ATCGCGCCACGTCCGACGACGGCGGCCATCCTCGGCAAGGTCTCGAGCGACGACCGCGAGGAGCTTCTCGTCAAGGGCGGTCACGTCGGGATCGTCGTCGGACGCACGGCGAAACAGGATCTGTGGCCGAAAGTTGGGGACTGGCTCCGCCGCCACGACAGCTGACAGCCTGGTACGCCGCCTGCGACTATCGTTCGGGCCGTGACCGGCCTCCTCCTCGTCAGCTCCGCTTTGGTCGCATTCATTCTCTCCGCAGCGATCACACCGCTCGTCGGCCGGCTCGCGGAGCGTTTTGGGATGCTGGACATGCCCGGCGGCCGTCGCATGCACCCACGGCCGATCCCCCGTCCCGGTGGGCTCGCCATCGCGCTGGCGTTCGGTCTCACGATCCTCGCTTTCTGGATCATCGACCGCGCTGCCGGCCATCCCTTCCTCATCCCTGAGGAAGTTCGGTCGTCGCGCTTCACGCTGACCGCGCTTGCTGCGCTTCTCGGGATGACGCTCGGGCTGATCGACGACGTGTTCGAGCTCCGCGCGCGCTGGCAGTTCCTCGGCCTCCTCGTGGTCGCGGCGGTGATCGTCGCGGCCGGGCTGCGCATCGACTTCGTGAACGATCCTTTCGGCGAAGGGCTCATCGAGATCGCCGGCATCGTCGCGATCGCGTTCACGGTCTTCTGGATCGTGGGTATGAACGTCGCGCTCAACTTCATCGACGGCTTGGATGGCCTCGCTGCCGGTGTCGCCGCGATCGCCGCGCTGACGCTCGGCGCATTGGCGCTGCTGCCTCAGGTCAACGAGCCGTTCGTCGCGTGGATGGCGTTCGCTCTCGCGGGCGCGACCGGCGGCTTCCTGCTGTTCAACTTCCATCCGGCGCGGCTCTTCCTGGGCACGACCGGCGTGACGTTCATCGGCACGATGCTGGCGGTGCTCTCGATCTTCGGCACGGCCAAGGTGGCCGCAGCTCTCCTGGTGCTCGGCGTCCCGATCATCGACACCTTCTATGTGATCGTGCGGCGCATGGCGCAGGGCCAGCCGCCGTTCGCACCCGATCGCGGCCACTTCCACCACCGTCTTCTCGATGTCGGTCTTTCGCACGCCCAGGCCGTGCTGCTCATCTACGGGGTCACGATCGTCCTCGGCGTGCTCGCCTTCGTCACCAGTGGCCGTGCGCAGGTGATCTCGTTCCTCGGACTTGTCGTCCTCTTCGGGGTGACCGTGGTCGCACTCGCCCAGCGCAGCCCGAAAGCAAAAGAGTTGGATCCGTCGCTATACGCGGAAGAGGCCGACCGCTTCTAGTCGCAGGCGCCCGCACAGCGCAGACTTGTCTCGGTGAAGAAGGTTCTCATCGGCACGTGTTCGTGGACGGACCCGACGCTGCTCGAATCTGGTTGGTATCCCGAGAAGGTCGCCAAGCAGGCCGACGAGCGCCTCCGGTTCTACGCCGAGCGTTTCTCACTCGTAGAGAACGACGCGTCCTATTACGCGCTTCCGGACCAGAAGCAGGCAACGCTCTGGGTCGAGCGCACGCCGGACGACTTCACGATGAACTTCAAAGCGTTCGCAACGATCACCACGCATCCGACCGACCCGAAGCGCCTCCCCAAAGAGCTGCGCGAGTCGCTGCCGGAGGAGACTCGCGCGAAGAAGCGCGTGTATCCGAAGGATCTGCCGACGGAGATGATCGACGAGATCCACGCCCGGTTCTGGGTCGCGCTCGAGCCGCTCCGCAAAACGGGGAAGCTGGGCGCGATCCTGCTGCAATACCCGGACTGGTTCACGATCACGGGGAAGAACAAGAACGAGATCCTTCGCGCAAGGGAGCTCCTCCCGGACGACAGGCTCGCGGTCGAGTTCCGCAACCGCCTCTGGATGGAAGAGCGCAACCGCGACGAGACGCTCGCGTTCCTGCGCGACAACGGGCTGAGCTATGTGGCCGTCGACGAGCCGCAGGGGTTCCCGTCGAGCATCCCGCCGGTCGACGCGGTCACCGCGCCGCTTGCCGTCGTGCGCTTCCACGGCCGCAACGCGGAGAACTGGAAGAAGCCCGGCCTCACCGCCGCGGAGCGCTTCGACTACTCGTATAAGAAGGACGAGCTCGAGGAATGGCTGCCGAAGATCAAGCGGATGCAGGACGCGTCCGAGGAGATCCACCTGCTCATGAACAACTGCTACGGCGACAAAGCCGTCAACAACGCGCGAGAGCTCTCGGAGCTGCTGGCCCGCGGTTAGCGGTACCGTAGCCAGCGGTGCCCAACCGGCCACTCTCGGACTTTCATCCGCGCGAGCGGCTCGCGTCCGTACCGCACACGACGCGCCGCTTCGCGTGCCGCTCGGCGCTCGCGTTGTCGCCCGACGGGCGCACGCTCGCCGTCGTATCCGACCAGGGCGCAGGCACCTACGAGGCGTGGACGCTTCCTGCGACAGGCGGCAGCGCGCAGCGGGCGGTCACGGTGCCCGAGCACGCCGTGCGCAGCCTGTGCTGGAGCGCGAGCGGCGAGCTGCTCGCGGCAGCAGATCGGGGCGGCACCGAGCTCCACCAGCTCTATGTGCGTCATCCCGACGGGCCCGTTGCGCCGGTCTCCGTCGACGCCGCGGGCAAGGTGCAGCGCCTGCTCTCATGGAACGCGGCCTCGCCGGACGGACGGCGCGTCGCGTTCTCGAGCAACGCGCGCGTCGCGACCGACATGGACATCGTCCTCGCGGACCTCGACACCGGCTCGGAGCGCCAGCTCATCACCGGGGCGGCGTGGCACGTCGCCGGTGGGTGGTCACCCGATAGCGCCCGGCTCCTCGTGATGCGCGTGCTCGACAACACCAATCAGGAGCTGCTTCTCGTCGATCCGCTCACCGCCGACGCGCGCGAGATCGCGCCCCACGAGGAGAACGTGCAGCACATCCCGGCGGGCTGGCTCAGCGACGGGCGCGTCCTCGAGATCACGGACCAGGGCAGCGAGCATCTCTGGCTCGCGGCGCTCGATCCGGCGAATGGACGTCGAGACGTCGTCGACCAGCCGGCGTGGGACGTCGAGCTGGCGGTCTCGTCCGCCGATGGGCGGGTGCAGATCTGGTCGGTCAACGAGGATGGGTACTCGCGGCTGCGCTGGCGGCGGGACGGTGGCGATGTCCGCGAGCGCGATCTCCGCGGCGTGTGCGATGACCTGGTGCTGAGCGCGGACGGAGAGCGAGCCGCCTTCGCGCGTACCTCCGCGACCGAGCCGTGGCAGGTGTGGACGCTCGACATCGCGACCGGCGAAGCGCGCGTGGCGCTCACGACGACGTTCGGCGTGCCGAGCGCCGAGCTCGTCGAGCCGGAGCTCGTGCGCATCCCGGCGGCCGACGGAGACATCGCCTGCTTCGTCTACCGTCCGCGCGGAGTCCGCGGACCGATGCCCGCCGTGCTGTACCCGCACGGCGGACCGGAGGCCCAGTCCCGCCCGGCCTTCCCCGCGCACCTCACGCATCTCGCGGCGATCGTCGATCGCGGGATCGCGCTCGTCGTGCCGAACATCCACGGCTCGACCGGCTACGGCCGCGCGTGGCAAGTGGCCATCCACAAGGACTGGGGCGGCACAGACCTGCGCGATCTCCGGGCGGTCTCAGATTGGATGACGAAGCAGCCGGACTTCGATCAGGAGCGGCTCGCGGTCTATGGAGGCTCCTATGGCGGCTTCGCGACGCTCACGTGCGTAACGCGGATGCCCGATCTATGGCGCTGCGCGGTCGACGTGTTCGGAGTTGCGAACCTGGTCACGATGATCGAGAACGCGCAGCCGAACTGGCGCCGATTCCTGGCGCGCTGGATCGGCGACGTCGAGCGCGACCGGGAGAAGCTGGTCGAGAATTCGCCGGTCACCCATATCGAGAACGTCCGCTGCCCGATGCTCATCCTTCAGGGCGAGAACGATCCGCGTGTCCCGCAGGAGGAGTCCGACCAGGTGGTCGAGCGCCTACGCGCGCTGGGTCGTCGCGTCGAATACGTCGTCTATCCCGGCGAGGGTCACGGATTCACCAAGCGCGCGAACGCCGAGGACGCCTACGGGCGGATCGTGAAGTTCCTCGCACGGGAGTTGGTCGAAACGTAGTGCGGCGTGCGGAGCGTGCTTCCGAGTAGGACGCCGTTCGCCCAATACGCGCCCGTCGTTCCGGCGGGAAGGATGTCATAGGTCGCGCCGTCCGCGTATGCGACACGCTGGACGCTGGTGATGCGCGCGCCGTCCAAGGCGTCGCCTGCAGCGAGGTCGCCGACGCGGCGACCATCAGTGGTCGGGTGCCCGGGCGATACGCGCACGATCCGTCCGTCTTCGAGCATCAGTCGCACCACCTCGTGCGTCGTCGGGACCGGCGTGCTCCCGACGGTGACGAGCGGCGCGGCGATGCGCGCACCGGCCGCGTCGATCGTCCACACGACGTCGCCGATACGCAGGTCCTGCACTTCGCGCGCACCGCTCGGCGTCGCGACGCGCGTCCCGAGCGCGAGGCAGATCGGGCATGGCGGGGGGCCCGCCGCGGTCCGCGACAACACCGTGACGCGCCCGTGCACCGATACCCGTCCGTCGACTCGCTCACCGGTGCCGCCGGTCTTCTGCGCGAGGTACGCGAAAGCCCATGCATCGTTGACTGTTTGCAGCTGCAGAGCGTTGAGCGTCTTCCATTCGCGGTAGATCGCGAGCTGCTCGTCGGCCGTGTACGCGGGATTGGCCAGCTTGAGCCGGGCGACGATCGTCCGGAAGGCTTCGGCGTCCTGCTGGAGCTCGGGGAAGCGTTGCCGGGCGACGTCGCCCTCGTCAGCGCGGGCGACCGGATAGAAGTCCGGATCGCAGAACCATGGTCGTCCGACCTCGTCGATCAGGCGGTACTTCAGCTCGGGCACTGTGAGCGGCTGCGGCGTCGGCGTTGGAGCCGCAAAGGGGTTGCCGCCGCATGCGGCGAGCGCCAGTGCGAGGGCGAGCACCATGACACGCATACCCCTCCAACGCTCGGCCTGCCTCGGCGGTTCCGTCGCTAGGCCCGGGCGGGGCGGCGCCGGCGGACGTAGCGCGTTGCGTATACCTGCTCGCCCAGCGAAAGGACCTTGTTGTCGACCCACGGCGTCGTGAGCATCACGCGCTGGGCCTCATCCCAGGACAGCACGCCTGCCGGAAGGTGGTCCTTCTTCCAGACCACGATCCAGATCGCGCCGTCGGGGTGCGCCACGCGGACGAGCTCGCGCGCCAGTTTCGGCGGGTCGACCGGGTCGAGCGAGAAGCACAGGACGAGTCCGTAGCGGGCGTCACGCGAGCGAAGGGGCACCTTCAGCGGCGCGACGTCCAGCTGCCCGCTGAGATGCTCGATGGGCCGATCGTATTTCGCGACCCCACCGATACGTAGGGCAGGGAAACCCGCTTTCGCGCCCAGTTTGGGCACGACCTCTTCGATGGCGCGGAGCCCGCGTGGCTGGACCACGTCGCGAGTTTAGAAAGACTGACGAGCGGTATGCGTCGTGCTAGGTGAGTGGTGGTGCTTGGTCAGCGTTTCGCGCGCCCGGTGCTCGTCGTCGACGACGACGCAGCGACGCGCGCCGCCGAGCGCGCCGTCCTCACCGAGGACGGCTTCCGCGTCGTCGAGGCCTGTGATGGCGCGGAGGCGATGATCGCCATCCAGGCCGATCCGCCCGCGGTCATCGTCCTCGACATACAGATGCCCGGGTTCGACGGACCGTCGTTCGCGCGCGCGCTGCGCATGGGTCTTCGGCATGTGCCGCTGGTGATCCTCACTGGCGTCGACGATCCGAAGCGCGAGGCGGACCGGTGCAACGCCGAGGCGTACCTGAGCAAGCCGTTCAACGCGCTGGAGTTGCTGAAGGTCGTGCGCCGCTTCGCGAGCTGACCCCGTCGGTTAGCCTCAGGTCATGCCCGCCCGTCTGCTCGTCAAAGAACAAACGCAAACGACGGAGCGACCGCCCGAAGATCTATCGGAGCTGCGCGACCGTCCATGCTGGCTTGACATCTCCGACCCGAAGAGCGCGGACTTGGAGCTCGCGGCGAAAGAGCTCGGTCTGCACCCCCTCGCTGTCGAGGATGCGCAGCAAAGGCACGAGCGGCCCAAGATCGACCAGTACGACGATCACTACTTCATCGTCTTCTACGCGCTCGAGGAGCCGTCGCCCGATGTTGTCAAAGAGATCGAGATCTCGATCTTCATGAAGCAGAACGCGATCGTCACCGTCCATGAAGGCGATTTCACGGCGCGCGCGATCGTCGAGCGGCGGTTCCGCGAAGGCAAGCTCCAAACGACGGGACTGCTGCTGCACGCCTTGCTCGACACGCTCGTCGACCAGTATTTCGCGGTCATCGACAGCCTCGGCGAGAGGGTGGAGCTCCTGGAGCAGATGGTCGTCGGCGGCAACGCCGAGGACTACGACACGTCGATCCGCGAGCTTTTCGAGCTGAAGCGCGACCTGCTTCGCGTGCGACACCGGGTCGCCCCCGAGCGAGAGGTGCTCGCCGGGCTGGTGCGCGGCGACATCCAAGAGCTGCGCGAGACCGGCCGCCGCGCGTACTTCCAGGACGTGTATGACCACATCAATCGCGTGACCGATGAGATCGACACCTTCCGCGAGCTCACCTCGAACGTGATCGATGCGCATCTCGCGTCGGTGAGCAATCGTCTGAACGAGGTCGTCAAGGTGCTCACGAGCGTGGCGACGGTGCTGCTCGTGCTGACGCTGGTGACCGGGTTCTTCGGCCAGAACTGGGAGGCGATCCCGTACGGCTCGACCGAGCTGTTCTGGGCATCGATCGCGACGATGGTCGTGCTCGCCGTCGGGACCTTCATTTACTTCCGACGCAAAGGGTGGCTCTAGCCGCTAACCTGTGCCTGCATTGCCCCAAAGGGACTCCGGAGACTTCGGCGGCGATCTTCTCTCCATGGGCTTCCAGGTGGCGGTGGTCGTGGGAGGGCCGCTACTCGTAGCCGCGTACGTGGGGCAGAGGCTTGACGAGCAATTCGGGACAGCGCCGACGCTCGCGCTCGTGTCGATCCTGGTGGGTCTGGCCGTCGCTGGCCTGGGGATGTTCCTGATCATCCGGCGATACATCGCACGCAATCCGGTGCCGCCGACAAGCGATGCGGCGCGCGAGGCGGGCAAGCGGTGGGACCGCGAGATCCAAGACCGAGAGCAGAAAAAAGATTCCGGCGAGGAGAGCGAATGAGGCAGGTCATCGGCGTCGTGCTGCTCCTGAACGCGGTCGCCGTCGTCGGCGCCGCACTTACGGGCAACCTGCCGAACTGGCCGCCCGGCCAAACCGACATCCACGTCGCCGAGCAGGCCGGAACTCCGCTGATCCATCTCGGTGGCGAAGAGCATCCGTCCGCGGGCGGCGTGATCTCGATCTGGAACGACATCTCCATCTCCAACTCGATCTTCACCATGTGGCTGGTCATGGGGATCCTCATCGTCATCGGCGTCCTGTCCACGCGCGCGGTGCGCGAGGTTCCGGGGCGCTTCCAGGGCGTTGTCGAGCTCATGGTGCAGGCGCTGGTGAACTTCATGAAGGATGCCGGCGGGCCAGCCGTCGTCCGGTACCTGCCGCTCTTCGGGACGCTCTTTCTGTTCGCGCTCGTCAGCAACTGGCTGTTCCTCATCCCGCTTGTGGGCCAGATCGAGCTGCTCCATGTGCCGACCGCCGACTACCACACGAACCTCGGCCTCGCGCTCACCGGCTTCATCTCGTATCAGGCGGCAGGCATCCGCCAGAACGGCCTCTCGTACTTCACGCGTTGGTTCAACTTCACGGCATTCAACGAGGGCAAGCTCGTCGGCGGGGTGATGATCTTCGTTGGCATCATCGAGCTATTCAGCGAGCTCTTCCGTGTCCTCACGCTGACGCTTCGACTTTGGGGCAACGTCTGGGGCGGCGAGATCGTCCTCGCCGTGCTCGCGGCGCTCCTGTTCCTGCCGAGCCTCGTGCTCCCCTTCGTGGGCCTCGAGCTCTTCATCGGCTTCATCCAGGCGTTCGTATTCGCGTTCCTCGTGCTCCTCTACATCATCCTTGCGCTCGAGTCGCACGGTGGTGAAGAGCACGCGGCCCATCCCGACGCATCACCCGCGGCACATCCCGAAGCAGCGCACGCGGCCTAATTCGCGAGGAGGAATACCCATGAGCTTGGCTTGGCTTGGCGCCGGCATCGCGATCGGATTCGGGGCCCTGGGGGCAGGACTTGGCATTGGCATCGCCGCATCCAAGGTCGCAGAGGCGACGGGCCGCAACCCCGACGCCGCGAACGCGATCCGTACCAACGGCATCATCATCGTGGTCTTCGCGGAATCGCTCGGCATCTTCTCGTTCGTCATCGCGTTCCTTCTGCAGGGCAAGGCGCTCTAGGCGATGCTCTTCGCTCCATTCTTGGCGGAAGAGTCCCCGACCGCGCTCGTCGTGCACCCGTTCTGGGTGCTCGTCTCGATCGTCAACTTCCTCGTGCTCCTCTACGTGCTCCGTCGCTTCATGTGGGGTCCGATCACCGCGACGCTCGACCAGCGCGCCGCGAAGATCCGCGAGGGCCTCGAGCTAACCGAGTCCGCTCGGCGCGAGCGGGAGCGGATGAAGATCGAGGTCGAGGAGCTGCTCACCCAGGCGCGCCGTGAGGCCGCCGCGATCGCCGAGCGGACCACCGGCGCGGCAGAAGCGGCCGCCGCGGACATCCGCGTACAGGCGAAGGCGGAGGCGGATCGCATCCGCGAGAAGGGCCGCTCCGATGCGGAGCATCTTCACGACCAGGTGCTCGCCCAGCTGCGGAGCGAGGTCGCGTCGATGGTCGTCCTCGCCGCGAGCCGCATCCTCGGGCGCGAGATCAGCCCCGAGCAGCACCGCACGCTGATCGAGCGGTCGCTCGACGAGGCGGGCGGCGAGCTGAAGCGGAACTGATGGCACTGACCGGTTCGTCCGCGCGGCGGTACGCCGAGGCGATCTACCAGATCGCTGTGTCTGAGAAGGCCGTCGACGACTTCGCGACGTCGCTCCAGCATCTTCAGCAGGCGCTCAGCGTCGATGTCCTGCGCGCGCTGCGCAATCCTGGCATCCCGCTGCGCGCGCGACGGGCGGCCATCGACGCCGCGACAGCGGGAGAGCCAAAGGCGATCCGTTCGCTGTTCGATCTGCTGCTCGAGCGCGAGCGCATCGCGCTGTTCCCCCAGATCGCCGCGGCGTACATCGATCTCGTCGAGCGGCGAGCCGGGATCGTGAAGGGCAGGATCACCACCGCGACCGAGCTCACCGCGAGCGAGCGCGAGGACCTCGTGCGCCGTCTCGAGCGATCGAGCGGCAAGAAGATCCGCGCCACGTTCGCCGTGGACGAGTCGCTCATCGGCGGGGCGAAGGTCCAGGTCGGCGACCGGCTCATCGATTCGACGCTCAAAGCACAGTTGGACGAGCTCCGGCGCGAGCTCGCGAGCTAGAGGGAGAACACCGTGGCGACGACGTCTGAGATCACCGACATCATCAAAGCGCAGATCCAGAAGTTCGAAGGGCGGTCCGAGTCGGTCGACGTTGGCACCGTCGTCGAGATCGGCGACGGCATCGCTCGCATCCACGGGCTCGCCGCGTGCATGGCGTCGGAGCTGCTCGACTTCGGCAACGACGTTCGCGGGTTGGCGTTCAACCTCGAAGAGGACACCGTGAGCGCGATCATCCTCGGCGACTACACCGGGATCCAGGAGGGCGGCGAGGTCCGCACCACCGGCCGGATCGTCGAGACCGCGGTCGGCGATCAGCTCATCGGGCGCGTCGTCGACCCGCTCGGCCAGCCGCTCGACGGCAAAGGTCCGATCGATACGAAGGAGTTCCGCCCGGTCGACGTCGTCGCGCCCGGCGTGATGGCGCGCCAGAACGTCGACACGCCGGTGCAGACCGGCATCAAGGTCATCGACGCCATCACACCGATCGGCCGCGGGCAGCGCGAGCTGATCATCGGCGACCGCCAGACCGGCAAGACGGCCGTGGCGATCGACACGATCATCAACCAGAAGGGTCAGGACCTCATCTGCATCTACGTCGCGATCGGGCAGAAGGAGTCGTCGGTCGCGAAGATCGCGGCGACGCTCGAGGAGCACGGCGCGATGGACCACACGATCATCGTCGTCGCCGGCGCATCGGACCCGGCCACGCTCCAGTACCTCGCGCCGTTCGCCGGTTGCGCGATGGGCGAGTACTTCCGTGACAAGGGCCAGGACGCGCTCGTCGTGTACGACGACCTGTCGAAGCACGCCTGGGCCTACCGTCAGGTCTCCCTGCTCACGCGGCGCCCGCCTGGTCGCGAGGCGTACCCCGGCGACGTCTTCTACCTGCACTCGCGCCTGCTGGAACGCGCCGCCCGTCTCAACAAGGAGAACGGCGGCGGGTCTCTGACCGCGCTGCCGCTGATCGAGACGCAGGCGAACGACATTTCGGCCTACATCCCGACCAACGTCATCTCGATCACCGACGGCCAGATCTACTTGG
>JBDTMY010000167.1:0-6820 GCA_039934015.1 Chloroflexota bacterium
TGCGAGTCATCGCGCCGCCTCGTCCGTCACGCGGCGCAGCCGCTGCCGGACCACCCACTTCGTCGTGTCCAGCCGCCGCGCAAGGTCAGCGAGCGTCGCCTCGGGAGCGCGCAGCCGTGCCGCCGCGGCGGCGCGCACCTCGATCGGCAGGCGCGCGAGCCGACCGGACCCTGCCAGCGCGCGCACCGCCTCGATCTGATCGCGCGCGGCCGAGACGGCGCGCGCGAGATTGGCGGCGTCCGCGTTGACGCTCGCGTTCGTGCGGCCGCGCATCTCACGCGATACGCGCCGCGTCTCCAGCCGCAGGAGCGTCTCCCCGGCGCCGGCGTGGCGGAGGAACGACGCGATCTCATCAGCCGCTCGGAGCATCAGGACCTGCCGGCCGCGCCGTATGCGCGCGCGTGGTGCGAATCCCTCGCGCTTGAGCACGGCGCGAGCTCGCGTCACCTCGCCGCGTGGTGGCCGCAGCTCGAGGTGGTATCCGGAGGGTCCGGCTGACACAGATCCACCCGCGAGGAAGAGACCGCGCAGATACGTGCGGCGGCAGCACTCGCGCCGCAGGGATGCCGGGCCTGACGCGAGCTCGGCCGCGTGGGCCAGCCGTCGCGCCGGCGCGCCGAGGTGCGCGGCGCGCGGCAGGAGCGCGGCGAGGACGCGACGGTCGCAGTCGGCGGGGCGCACCCGCGCCAGCTCGGCCTTCACCTCCTCCGACAGCGGTGACCGCTCCGCCCGCGTCACACCACGTGGGCTCAGGCTGCCACCTCCGGCCGCCCGGTGTCACGGTGCTCGACGGTGATCTCACCCGGCCAGAAGTCCTTCAAGCGCTTTGCGACCTCATCCGCGATGACGACCGACCGATGCCAGCCGCCGGTGCAGCCGAAGGCCACGCTCAGACGCGCCTTCTTCTCGTCTTCATAGCGCGGCAGCGCGAACTTCAGGAACGGCATGAGGTGCGACAGGAATTCCTGCGTGGCCGGGTGTCCCAGCACGAAATCGCGGACCGCGGCATCGCGACCGGTCTTCGGACGGAGCTCCGGGATGTAGAAGGGGTTCTCCATGAAGCGCACGTCGAAGACGAGATCGGCGCTGGGTGGCACGCCGTTCTTGTAGCCGAAGCTCGTCACATGGACCAGCATGCCGGCGGTCCCCGCTCCGTAGAGGGAGTGGAGCGTGTCGCGCAGGTCCTTGACCGACAGATATGTCGTGTCGATGACCTTGTCGGCACGCGCGCGTAGCGCGCCGAGGACGCGGCGCTCCTCGTCGATCGAAGGCTGCACGCCGCCGGTGCCCTCGAGGGGATGGCGATGACGGGTCTCGCTGTAACGGCGCAGCAGGACCTCATCGCTCGCGTCGAAGAACAGGATGTGCGGCCGATCGCCGTCGGCCGCGAGCTCGTCAAGGGCCGCGCTCGCCTGCGCGAAGAGCACGCCGCTGCGGGCGTCGATCACGAACGCGACGCGGGGGTGACCACCCTTCCGACAAACGTCGAGCGTCGTCTTCATGAGCGCAGGCGGGAGGTTGTCCAGCGTGTAGTAGTCGAGATCCTCGAAGACCTTCACGGCCTGTGACTTCCCTGAGCCAGACAGGCCGGTCACGACGACGAAATCGGGCGGACCCTTCGTCGTCATCACGCGCAGGGCGTCAGTCGGGCAGGACCATCGAAAGGGCCCAGCTGACGAGCGATATCAAGACCGAGGCGATGAGCGCGACGATGAAGCCATTTACGACGAACCCGAGGAACGGGATCGCCGAGACCAGCAGCAGCATCAGCGCGTTGATGACGAAGATGAAGAGTCCGAGCGTGAGGCACGTGATCGGCATGGAGACCATGACCAGGATCGGTTTGACGATCGCGTTCACGATCCCGAGCGTGAGACCGGTCAAGGCGAGGGAGAGATAGCGGCCGAGGTCTCCCATCCCATAGTCGACCTGGCCCCACTTGATGGCGTCCGGCTGGTAGATGTTGACGACATACGCAGCCACCACGATGGCGATGGCATTGATGAGCGTGCGCCAGACGATGCCCACGGGCTACAGCGTAGCGGGACGCGCTAGTACTGTCCGAGCGTGCCCCGGACGCGCATCGAGCGCTCCGCCCGCGCGAACACCCAGCGCCCGAGCGGGAAGACCAGCAGCGTCGTCACGATCAGGCCCAGGTATTCGAGCTTCGGATCGAACAACGGCCGCGCGCCGATGGCCTGCTGTCGCAGGAGATCCATCGCGTACGTCGTCGGCAGCAGGAGCGCGAACGGCTGGAGCAGCCCCGGCAGGAAGGTGATGGGGAAGGACACTCCCGAGGCCACGCCGAACAGGAAGTTCGTGCAGTCGATGAAGAAGTTCGCCTCGCGGATCACGAGGACGATGCCGGCAAGGAGGAACGCCACTCCCAGCATCGCGACCACGGCCACGAGCATCGCCGGCACCGCGAACACGATGTTGGCGCTGAAGTGAAGGTCGAAGAACGCGATGCCGACGGCGAAGAGGATGAGTTGGCCCACGGCGAAGATCACCAGACCGTGCAGCGACCGACCGATGAGGATCGTGTCGTGGCTCGTCGGCGTGAGCCACGTTGGCTCGAGCGTTCCCATGTCCATCTCCCAGCGCAGCGACATCGCGATGAACCAGAACGTGGTGGCGATCAGGCCGGCCATCACGCCGCCCATGAAGATGAACCCCGAGAGATTGTCCGTGCCGATCGCGGAGTCGAGGCCGACGACCCGGCCGCCCACCGCGAACGCGGTGCCGAAAAGGAACGCCGGGATCACGCCCTGATACAGCGGGGTGAACACGAGGCCGAACATCGACCACTTGTAGCGCGAGAGCGTCAGGAGATCCTTGCGAGCGATGGCCAGGGCGGCGCGCACCTCGTCCATTAGTACCGGCCCAGCATCCCGTTGCGGCGCGCGCTCCGCTCGACCAGGCGGAAGGTGACGATGGCGAAGGCGGCCAGCACCGCGCTGAGGCCGGCCGTGACGAGCAGATCGAGCGCGATGTCACCGAGCCCGAGACCACGCAGGAGCACGCCGCGGATGTCCTGCACGATGTAGGTCGGCGGGAGCACCGCTGCCACGGCCTGCGCCCACGCGGGCAGCATCAGGACCGGGAACGTGATGCCGCAGGTCAGCACGAGGACGCCGCGGACGAGCTGCACGATCGGGCCGATCTCGCCAAAGCGCAGAACGCCCGCCGCGAAGAGCGAGCCGATCGCGTACAGCGACGGCAGCGCGAACACGACGACCACGAGCGACCTGAGCACACCATCGAGCGGAAGCGCCACGCCGAAGAGCAGCCACATCGCCACGCCCATGACCACGAACGTGATGACGAGCGTGGGCAGCGCCGCTGCCGGTGGGCCGAAGAGCGCGACCATCCGCGACGTCGGGGTCAGGAAGACGGCCTCGAGGCTTCCGCGCATCTGCTCCGTGCGCAGCGCCGTGCCGGGGCCCCAGAGGATCGTGGACAGCCACATGTACATCGCGTAGCCAACGAATACGAAGCCCGCCACCTCGACGGTCCCCGAACGCTCGGCGAATGCGGCGATCGAACGCGGGTCGGTGCCTGAGAACGCCTGGCCCATCAACACGTACGACGCCGGGAGCAGGACTGGCCAGAAGATGAGGCCCATCCACTGCGTCGGATAGCGACGCGCGACGCGCAGCTCCTTGCGGATCGCGGCAACGAAAGCGCGGAGGTCCGCCACGAGCGTCGTCACTCGCGCAGTGCGCGACCCGTGAGCGAGAGGAAGACGTCTTCGAGGGTGACCGGCACCACCTCGACGTGACGCACGGTCCCGCCCGAGGCCTGCGTGGCGTCGAACGCGGCGGGCACGAGCTCGCGGGCCGAGGCGCAGTGGATGGTCACAGCCAGCGTCCCGTTCGTGCGCTCGTGGCGCGCGACGGTCCCGATGCGTCCCAGCCGCTCGAGGAGCGCGGCGCCATCGCCGGTCAGCCCGATGTCGAGCCGCACGATCTCCTCGGCGCGGATCGTTCGCTTCAGCGCTGCCGGCGAGTCCAGCGCGACGATCTTGCCGTGGTCGATGATCGCCACACGGTCGCAGAGCTGGTCGGCCTCCTCCATGTAATGGGTCGTCAGAAGGACCGTGCGGCCCTGCGCGCGGAGGTCGCGCACGCGCTCGCGCAGGTCGCGGGCCGACTGCGGATCGAGACCCACCGTCGGCTCGTCGAGGATGACGAGCGGCGGATCGGGGAGCAGCGCGCGCGCGAGCGCGAGCCGCTGACGCATGCCGGTCGAGTAGCGCTCGACGTAGTCGTCGCCGCGGTCGCTCAGCTTCACCGCCGCGAGCGCCGTGTCGATGCGGGCCTTCGTGTCCTTCGGCGGCACGTGGTACAGCGCGGCGAAGTATTCGAGATTCTCCCGGCCGGTCAGCTTCCAGTAGAGGCTGCGCTCTCCTGACAGCATCGCGCCAAGCTTCGCGCGGACTTCGCGCGGACGGCGGGCGACATCGATCCCGAGCACCTCGATGCTGCCGCTCGTCGGCTCGAGCAGCGTCGACAGCATCTTCATGGTGGTCGTCTTCCCGGCGCCGTTCGGTCCCAGCAGACCGAAGATCTCGCCGGTCTCCACGCGCAAGTCGATCCCATCCACGGCGCGGAAGGTGCTGCGGCGGTCCGGCTCACGGCGCAGCCGCTGCCACAGCGTGTAGCGACCCTTCTCGAATTCTTTGACCAAGCCCGTCGCGACGACGGCGGCCATCACTCGACGAAGATCTCCACCCGGTCCTCGTTGTCGGCGATGTCGACGAACTTCCCCGGGTAGTCGATCGTGCGGAGCAGCTCGTCGAGATCGAGGCCGAATTTCGACAGGTGCCCTCGGACCAGCCCACTCGATGCGAGCTTCATCTTGCCCACCCGCGCGATCGCGAGCGGGATCGCGACGTTCACTTTCTGCTGCCCGGCCTCGGTGACCCGGATACGAAGGATGCGCCCGCGCGCACCCGGCGGCAGCGGTGGCTCGGGCGCAAGCGGCGCGACGGGCGGGACCGGCGGGACCGGCGGTACCGGTCCGCGCGGCCGCTCGTCGATATCGCCGAGCGCGCGCAGCAGTCGGTACGCCTGCTCGACGTCGATCTTGCCGTCGGCCAGAAGCTTCAGGACCTGCTTGCCCTCGTCGCTCGGCACTAGCGGCCCCGGTTGTTATCGAGCGCGGCTGCGGCGTCGTCGACGCCAAGCTCGCCACGCGCGAGGCGCTCGAGCACCGAGCGCACCTCTTCGCGCGACGTCATGTTCATTGGCTGGGTCCGCTCGACGTCCGCCACGGGAGCTTCTGCGTCGGCCTGACTTTCGGGCCGCGCATCCTCGGGCGTGACGGAGCTCGTGCCGTGCATCGTGAGATCGCCACTGACGGTCTTCACGGCGACGCGGCCCTTCCCGGCACCGACCACGACGCTGTACTCCTTGCGGCCGCGTCGTACGATCCGAGCGGGCAGCTCGCACTCGACGTCGCCGCTGGCGGTCCGGTATTCAATGGTCGCGTCAGGCTCCGAAAGCGCGAGCTCGACATCGCCACTGATCGTCTTGAAAAAGTGCTCTCTTTGCGTGTCGAGCCGGCCTTCGATGAGGATGTCGCCGCTGACCGTGTGGAGCTGGCTGGACCGCAGCCCCGCGCCAACGATCGTGACGTCGCCGCTCACGGTGTTCCCTTCGAGGTGCCCAACGTAGCGGCGGCAATCGACATCGCCGCTGACGGACTTCAGGCACATCGGGCCCTGCACATCCTCGAGGCGTACGTCACCCGAAACGCTCTGCACCTCGAGAGGACCACGGACGCCTTCGATCGACATCTCCCCGCTGACCGTCTGTGCGTCGATGGCGCACTCCGCTGGAACGGTGATCTCGAAGTCGACACGGAAGCGTTTGCCGCGGAAGAGGTCGAGCCAGCCGCGCTCCTGCTCGTAAAGGTGCGGCTCGATGACGAGCTCGTCGCCGTCCTTCTGCATCCGCACTTCGAGGTTCTGCAGGAGGCGCCTCGCGCGATCCTCGCTGCCGGCGCTCACGCGCTTGCTCGCGACCACCCTGATCTCGCGGGATGCGCCCGCTGCCGTGATCGTGGTCTCCCCCGACACGTTGCGGACGCGAAGCTTCGGCGTGCCTTCGAAGGTGAAACGCTCCTCGACGGTGTCGGAATAGCTCTCGCCACCCACATCGCCGACGAAGTCGCGCGCGAACGCACGCGCGAACTGGCCGGGATCGAACCGGGCGCCGTCGACGGTGAATCCGCGCCCGCCGGATCGGAACTCGACCCGGTGCGACTCATGCTCCGCCCGGCGCGCGGCACGCTCGGCCCGGTACGCCTCGCGCTGCGCATCGCGCTCGGCGCGGCGCGCGTCCCGCTCGGCCTGGCGCTCTTCACGCCGGTGGGCGTCGGCGGCGTCCTTGGAGGGGTCGTGCTCGTCGGGATCGTTCATGCGCTCGGCTCACTTTCAAGCAGATTCGCGGCATCGTCGGCGGCGATGCGGCCTTCCGCGAGCTCGCGGAGGATCTCCTTGCGTCGCTCGCTCTCCCGGTCGGGCTCCGCCTGCGACGGAAAGCCCAGCGCGCGGATCATCGCGTCGAGGCGGGAGCGGACGGTCGGATACGAGATGCCGAGCTCGCGCTCGATGTCCTTGAAGTTCCCGCGCGCACGGATGAAGGTCTCGAGGAACTCGAGCTGGTCCGGGGAAAGTGCGTGGAAGCGGCCCAGCGAGAACGAGCCCTCCATGCGCGTGCCGCAGCTGTCGCACTCGAGGCGAACGACCTTGAGCTGTGCGGCGCAGATCGGGCACTTCGCAACGACTGGATTCCCCACGTACCGAAGATGCGCG
>JBDTMY010000168.1:0-4278 GCA_039934015.1 Chloroflexota bacterium
GGAAGGACGAAGCCCTTCCGCCACCCGGCGATGGCGCCGAAGAGGATCGCTCCGACGATCACGAGATCCGCCATGTGCCGGGAGTCTACGTGGCAGCATGCAGGCTCATGTCTCGGATCGGGATCGCGCTCGGCGCCGTGCACGACAGGCCATTCTCCGAGGTCGTCACATTCGCCCGGGCGGCCGAGGAGTGCGGCTACGAGGCGATCTTTGTTCCCGAGGCGTGGGGTCGCGATGCCTTTGTGACGCTCGCCGCTGTCGCGCGCGAGACCGAGCGCATCAGACTCGGCACCGGCATCGTCAATGTCTACAGCCGCACGCCCGCTCTGCTCGCGATGGCCGCGGTCACGCTCGACGAGCTCTCCGGCGGTCGGGCGATCCTCGGACTGGGCACGTCCGGTAAGCGTGTGGTCGAGGGATGGCATGGCGTCCCGATGGCGAGACCACTGCGTCGGCTGCGCGAAACGACCGAAGCGGTGCGCGCGATCGTGGGCGGATCGCGCCGCGGATACGCCGGTGAGACGATCAGCATCGCGCCCGCCTTCGCCATCACGCTGGCTCGACCACGAGATCGCATCCCGATCTTCCACGCGAGTCTCACACCGCGCGCGGTCCGCCAGTGCGCCGAGGTCGCCGACGGCTGGCTCCCCTACTTCGCGAGTCCCGAGACGCTGCGTGTGGATGTCGCCGCGATCGAGGAGACCCTGCACGCCGCGGGGCGCGAGCGCGGGTCGTTCACCGTCGCGCCTTTCGTACCGGTCATCGTGAGTGATGACGCGCCAGCGGCGCGGGCGGTGATCAGGCGGCATCTCGCGTTCTACATCGGTGGCATGGGCCGCTTCTACCGCGAAGCGGTCGTTCGCCACGGATTCGCCGACACCGCGGAAGAGATCCGGCGCCTGTGGGATGCGCGCCAGCGCGACGCGGCGGCCGCGGCGGTGACGGACGAGCTACTCGACGCGTTCGCGATCGTGGGCGGGGCCGCGCACTGTCGGGCGCGGCTCGACGCGTACCGCGCGGCCGGTGCCGACCTTCCGATCATCGCGCTGCCCGGCGACGTCTCGGTCGCGGATGCCGAACGCACCGTGGGCACGCTCGGCGAGAAGGGCTAGGAGCGGGTCAGCGCCTTCTTCGAGAGCATTTCGTCGAGGAGCGTCGCGACCTTCTGCCGCGCGAGCAGCTCGGCCTCGTCCCACCACTGCGCGAGGCGCTGTTCCTGTTCGCGTTGGCGCTCGCCGAGCTGGAACTCGAATTCCTTGAGCTGCCGCATGAGGCGGTCGCTGAAACGCTGTTCTTCGGCGACGAGCTCGGCCTCGATCCGCTCGCGCTCGGTCCTGCGCCAGGCCGCGAGCTGCTCGGCTTCCTCACGACGCCGGCCTTCGAACTCCGCGTGGAGCCGCGCCTCGGCGGCCTCGTAGCGACGCCGTGTTTCCACGAGCTCCGCGGTGAGGGAGCTGTTGAGACGCTCGGCGAGATTCCGCGGTTGCTCCGCTGACCAGAGCCGATCGGTCTCCTCGCGCCGGCGCGTGATGGCTTCCCGCTCGAGGCGCTCCGCCTCGGCGACGCGTTGCTCGGCATCGGCCCGCTGCCGCTCGATCGTCTGCGCGAGCTCGGCTCGCCGCGTCCGCATCTCGACATCGAGGCGCTCGAGTGCCGCGGCACGTCGCCGCGCGAGCTCCGACGCGAGCGCTCCGGCCGTGGCGTCGATGACTTCGTTCGGTGTTCCTTCGACGACCGCGTGAGGCAGCGGCTCGACATCGAGATCGTCGGCGGTCGCGTTTGGGGTGCCGTTCGGCGCCTGAGCAGCGTCCGCCACGCCGCCACCTTCATTCCAGACGAGCTCGCCGCGCGCCGGCACCGGATCCGGCCGGCGGCGAAGAAGTGAGCTGCCGATCCGCGCGTTCTGATCGTTCGTCTCGATCGTCATCCCCAACCCCCAGTTTGTTTCTGTCATAGGTGTACCGCCGGCATGTCTAGTGGCGCATCACCTATGCGGGGGGCTACTCGACCGGGTGGTCGCCGCCCTCTTCGCTGTGGCCGTTTTCCTGGGTCGACCGTCCGCTCGGCACGAGCTCGCGACCGAATGACTTGGCCTTCTTCTGGCGTTCACGGCGGTCGCCCGAAGCCACAGTGACCATGCCGCGCGCGCCGCTCGTCATCCGCGTGTTGCCCTCGAAGACCGCGCCTTTGTCGACGACAAGGGACGGCGCGTAGATGTCGGCCTCGACGTGCGCGGTCGCGCGCAGAACGATCGACTCGCTGGCATTGATGTTCCCGGTGATGTTGCCCTTTACCTCGACCGAGCCACAGTTGATGGTGGCCGAGACCTTTGCGCCTTCGCCGATGACCAGCAGGTCGGTGGTCGTGATCTCACCGGTGAACGTGCCGTCGATACGGACCTGACCCTCGAAGTGCAGCTTGCCCTCGAAGACGGACCCGGCGCCAAGCATCGCGTTGAGCGCCGCCGTCGAGCCTTGCCCCCCAAGATCACGCATTGGAACCTCCTGTCGCGCTTACGAAGAACGCTGCAGGGAGGTCGAATGCTACGGGCTGCCCCTGGCGATCAGCCTGGCGGACGCGGACTTCGGAGCAGATTCGCGTAGATCCCGGGGTCCGAATCGGCGATCGGGACGGCTCCAACGGCCTTGGCGTAGAAGTCCGCCGGACCGGCCCCGCCGATGATCGCGTAGGCGTAGCCCTCAGCGGCCATGGCGTGCAGCGTCATAAGGAGAAGCGCCGTCCCGATACCCCGTTTTCGCTCGGGTCCGAGCACGCCGGTGGGTCCGAAGAACCCCTTCGCGGTCGCGTCGTAGCACGCGAAGCCCAGGACGTCCTGACCGCGTTGCGCGCGGAAGCACGAGATCGGGAGCCGGGAGAAGCTGACGTCGCACTCACCGGCCCAACCCTCGCCGAAGTGTTCGCGGACCCACGAGACAACGAAGTGTTTTTCCGGCGCGAGGGCGCGTCGCAGTTCGATGCCATCGACTCGCAGCGCCTCGGCCGGGGAGGACTCGGGAAGGTCGTAGAGGCGGACGAGCATGTCCTGCACGCGGGCGGACTATAGCCCCGGCGCGCGGATCGACTGCGAGCTAGCTGCGGCCACGCTCGCTCAGATAGTGATGCCACAGGAGGCGCGCCGCGACGGCCCGGTCCGGGCGCCACGCGCGAGCGCGCCGCGCGAGCGCTTCCGCCGATGGCCGCTCACGGAGTCGCCACAGCTCACGGACCGTTTCGATCAGGGCGAGATCCGCCGCGGGGAACACATCCGAGCGGCGGAGCGCGAACAGCAGATAGCACTGCGCGGTCCACGGTCCAACGCCGTGCAGCGCATCTAGCGCGGCATCCGCGTCGACATCGGACAGCGCGCCGACCGCCTCGAGGTCGAGCTCCTTCCGCTCGAGCTGGCCGGCGAGAGCCGCGAGATACGCCGACTTTTGTCGCGTGACACCGAGCGCGCGCAGCCCGCCTTCGCCGAGCTTCGCGACACTCGCGGGGGTGATCGTCCCGGTCGCGCTCGCGACCCGTGCGTACATCGCACGCGCCTGCGCGAGCGAGACCTGTTGCTCGAGCATGAGTAGGACGAGCGTCTCGAAGCCGGGCTCGCGCGGCCAGAGTGGCGGCTGCCCGTGGCGCTTCACGATCAGCGCGAAGCGCGGCTCGGCGCGCGCCAGCCTGCGGACCGCCGTCGCGAGCGAGCGCTCATCGAGTGGACGAGACGGCGCGATGCTAACCGGCAGGCGAGCCTGTGACCGTCGGTCGACTGTCGCGCAGCGATGCGAGATCGCGGTAGCCGAGCGCGATCTGGCCGAACCCGGCGGCGTGCTCGGTGTGCGGGACGAAGGACGCCCGCTCGGCCTCCGGGAGTCTCTCCAAGAGATCGCGCGTCGCGAGGATGTACTCGCGCGACGGGACGGAGTTCTTCGCGAGGCGGTGCGGCACGATGACGTCGACGCCGTGGACCTGGCCCGTCTCACCGATCCGTTGCCGCGAGTAGCGCCCGTAATGGGCGATGAGCTTGAGCGTCAGGTCGGGCGCCTTCGCGCATGCGTCGCAGGAGCACTGCCTCCGCTCGAGGAATGTCCGCATCCGCCGGTGGAAGGTGAGGTAGGACGCTTCGAGCCACTGGATCAGATCGGG
Source organism: Chloroflexota bacterium (assembly GCA_039934015.1). Classification (GTDB taxonomy): domain Bacteria; phylum Chloroflexota; class Limnocylindria; order P2-11E; family P2-11E; genus CF-39. The sequence goes on from JBDTMY010000168.1 coordinate 4,138, forward strand.
AGGGACGCCCTCGCCGACGAAGAAGACGCCGTCGCCCTCGAGCTGGACCATCTCGAGCCGGCCCTTGAGGCTCGCGACGATCGTGTTGAGCAGGCGCCGCACCAAGACGTCGGAGTGCTCCAGCTCGGTCTCCGCCATGAA
>JBDTMY010000169.1:0-2922 GCA_039934015.1 Chloroflexota bacterium
TAGGCCTCGGGCTGGTAGTAGTCGTAGTACGAGACGAAGTACTCCACCGCGTTCTTCGGGAAGAACTCCTTGAACTCTCCGTACAGCTGGGCGGCGAGGGTCTTGTTGTGCGCGAGGATCAGCGCCGGTCGCCCGGCGTCGGCGATGACCTTCGCCATCGTCACCGTTTTGCCCGAGCCGGTGACGCCGCGCAGGGTCTGCGACTTCATGCCTTCGCCGAGGCCGCGCGTCAGCGCCGCAGCCGCTTTGGGTTGGTCCCCGGCCAGATCCCAGGGCAGCACGAGATCGAACGGCGCGCGGCCGCTCGGGCGATCGACCGGGACCTGAAGGATGTCGCTCTTGGGCACGGGCGCCTCATTCTAGAACAGATGTTCGGTGACGGCTGGAGCTCCCCCGACTCCCCCGATTGTCGCGCACCACGCGACTATCTGCCGCGTTTTTCCCACCAAAGCGCTATTGCGGTACCCCTGACCGCTCCCTAGCGTCACTCGTGGTTCATTAAGGAAGGGACGGCACACACTGGAAAAGCTTCGCGGCCTGATCCACGGCGAGGAAGGGCAGAACCTCGTTGAATTCGCGCTCCTGCTGCCGGTCCTGCTCTACATCCTCATGGGGATCATCCAGTTCGGCCTGATCTTCGCCGTGTACGTGACGATCAACAACTCGGTCCGCGAGGCGGCCCGCTGGGGTTCCATCTACGTCTACGACAACACCACCAGCAACACCAACAACGACGTCGCGCGGAACTTCGGCATGGTGAGCCGCATCTACCAGTCGCGCGGCATCCTGGCGATGGCGACGCCCCCCGGCGCGACCGGCAACTTCAGCACCGCGACCACCGGAACGCTCGCGACGGGCTCGTGCCCGGTACAGACACCCCTACCAGTGCTTGGCTGGTACTACGGCGCGAGCAGCGCGAACCCCGACGTAACGATCTGCTACTCCATACCTGCCGGCGTGACGGTCAACGACCCGCGTCGCGGCTACTACCTCGACGTTGAGACTTGGTACCACTTGCAGGTGTTCATCCCCCTGCTCCAGCAATTCCTACCCGACGATCCCGTTAAAGGGTCGCCGTGGATCCGGCTGCCGGGACGTATCACAGTCGTCGTCAACTAACTAAAATTGGTGTCATTCACAACTGGATTGGCTAGAGTCCACTAGCAGCACAGGAACACAGGAGAGAGGGAAGACATAGTGCAGGACGGTTCACGCCGCCGCGCGCGGCTCATTCTCATCGTCGGTGTCGCGCTCGCACTCGTAGCGGGCGTGGGCACGTTCGTGTACGCCTCGGGCGCCAAGAGCGATCAGCCAGTCGCCGTGCCAACGGTCGCCGTGCTCGTCGCCGCCCGCGAGATCCCAGCCAAGACGACGCTCACCTCCGCAGACGTCAAGCTGCAGGAGTTCAACCTCGACGCGAAGCCCGCCTTGGCCATGACCACCGCCGAGGCCGCGCTCGGAAAGATCACGGTCCAGAGCATCAGCGTCGGCGAGCCCATCTTGCCGAGCAAGTTCTCTGACCCGAAGAACCCGGCGTTCGTCGTGATCCCCGCGAGCTTCATCGGGCCCGACGGCGCGCCGATCGCGAACTCGCCGAACTACCGCGCGATGTCGATCACGGTGCCGGACCAGAACGCCGTCGGCGGCACGATCCTCGCCGGCGACATCGTCGACATGGTGTTCACGCTGCAGTTCGACCCGACGACCAAGCTCCAGAGGCCGACGCCGCAGCAGTCCGTCGACTTCAGCTCGAAGATCATCCTGGAGCGCCTGCCGATCCTCGCGCGGCTCGCGGCCGTCTACACGATCCGTGTCGACGCCCTCACGGCCGAGCGGATCGCGTACCTGCAGTCGTCAGGTGGCCAGATCGCGTTCCTCCTGCGCGCACCGAAGGACGAGCGGGCCAGCGGCTCGACCGGTGCGACGTTCGGAGACATCTACACGAACATGCGCATCAAGATCCCCGAGAAGATCAACCCGTAGTAGCCCGCTAAAGCCGCTCCCAGGCCTCGCGCACACGAGCACGCGTCGCGTCGCGGTCGCCGTCGTTCACGATCACGACGTCGGCCGCGGCGCGGAACTCCTCTTCACTCGCCTGCCGCGCCAGGCGCAGCTCGGCCTCGGGCTGCGGCAGACCGCGCGCGCGCAGCCGCTCGATCAGCAGCGCTCGAGGCGCCACGACGATCCAGATCTCGTCGCACACGTTCCGGAGGTCGGACTCGAGCAGCTTGATGGCCTCGACGACCATCACGTCGCCGTCCCGAAGCATCTTGCGGGCCTCGAGGATCCGCGCGATCACCCGCGGGTGCATGATCCGCTCGAGCCGAGCGAGCTTCTTCGGATCGGCGAAGACCTCCGCAGCGAGCTTGGCACGATCGATCTCCTTGTCGTCGCCGAGCACGCCCGTGCCGAAGGTCTGCACGATCGCGCTGTAGCCGACGGTGCCCCGCGACTGCTCGTCGCGCACGACGGCGTCGGCGTCGATCACCTTGGCTCCCAGCTCGCGTAACATCCCCGCGACCAGCGACTTACCCGCGCCGATCGGCCCGGTGAGACCGATGACTCGTGAGCTCACTCTTGCGGCGCCTCGCTGACCTTCGCCCACTCCTCGTACAGATCCTTGAGCGACCGCTCGAGTGCCGCGTGCTCCTCGCCGATGCGTCTCGTCTCGAGATAGTTGCCGCTCTGAGCGATCTGGGTGACCTTCTCAGTGAGCTGTTTCAGCTGAAGCTCCATCGCCTCTATCCGCACTTCGAGCGCGCGCGTTCCGCTTACGCGCCGTACCGGGGAAGCTCGTTGCGCGCGGCCTGGCGGGCGGATCCTGCCGCGGCTCGGGCTGCTGTCCTCGTCACGCCGCGGGCGCGGCGCCGAAACCCTCTGTTCGCGCGAAACCCCGTCCCTGCGGGACGGGGACCCCTCGCG
>JBDTMY010000170.1:0-11186 GCA_039934015.1 Chloroflexota bacterium
GCATTGCCCACGACGATCGCCGGCGCGCCGTTCAGCGACTTCAGCGCGTCCTCGAGCGCCGCGAGATCGAGGCGACCAACGTCATCGCGCGTGAACCGGCGCACGGTGTCGCGGCCGATGCCGAGCATCGCGAGCGCCTTCGTCGCGCTCGGATGGATGTAGCCGCTCGAGAACACCGGAACGGCGGGCAGACCAGCAAGCCCGCGCGCGTCGATATCCACGTCATGACGCTGCGCCCACCAGCGGCGCGCCGCCGCGAGCGCGGTGAAGTTCGCCAGCGTGGCGCCCGTGGTGAGCACGCCGCCCCACGACGCGGGGAGTCCGAACAGATCCTTCAGCCAGTCGATCGCGATCTCTTCGCAGCGCGTGCCGAGGGGCGTCGAATCCCACGCGAACGCGCTCTGATCCCACGTCGAGGTGAGCCAGTCCGCGGCGAGCGCGCTCGGCGTCGTCCCACCAACGACCCAGTGGAAGAACCGTGGTCCTGAATTGCGTAGCGCGCCATCCGATGCGCGCACGAGCTCGTCGATCGCGACGAGCGCGCCGTCGCCCTCTTCGGGGAGTGTCGCGCGAAGCGACATCGCGGCCGCCTCCGCACCAGGGCGTCGAACGAGATCCGAATCGATCGTCGAGAGATACCGCTGCGCCGCGGCTGCCGCGGCCTGAAGCGCCGGCATCACCTGATCGCGCTCGAGGATCGGGTCGGTCACGGTCCGAGTTTATTCAGGTTCGGTTTAGCCACGTGCCGAAGTACCAGTACCACTCGCTCGGGGGAGGCTATTGCCTGCGCCTCGCTCGCGGTCCATCTTCGATCGCGGCAGGGTGGACCTCACCGATCTGGTCGGCGAGGTGAGAGGCAAGGGGGAAAGCAATGAGCGCAGGACACAGCCTTCGTCGTCAGAACTACAGCTTCGTGACCATCGCTACGCCAGCCGTGTCACACAGCGCCTCGTCCGCGATGAAGCTCATGCGGGTCGTCGTCGCCGTGGTCAGCGCCGTCGCACTGGATCTCGCGACCTTCGCCACGATCTCGACGCTCATGACGGGACGCTAAGCCGCAAAAGTTCGGATCGCGTCGACGATCGCCTTGTGCTCCTCGGCGAGCACTCTGGCGGAAAGTGCCGGAACGTCGTCGCCCGGCCGCACCTGGACCCGACGCTGGACCACGACCTCTCCGAGATCCACCGTGTCGGGATGGACCCGGTGCACGGTCACTCCTGACTCCACGGCCCCCGCAGCGAGCACGGCCTCGTGCACGCGGTCTCCATGCATGCCCTTGCCGCCGAACAGCGGCAGCAGCGCGGGATGCACGTTGATGATCGGCACGCGCGCGACCTTCACGAAGAAGCCCGGCGTGAGGATGTGATCGAATCCCGCGAGGACGATCAGCCGAGCTCCGGTGCGTACGAGCGCGTCGCCCATCGCGTTCTGAGCCGCGACCCGCGTTCCGTGGGTCTCGACCGTGAACGCATTGCACGGCACGCCCGCGCGCTTCGCGCGGATGAGCGCCGGCACGCCCTCGCGGTTCGAGGCGACGAAGACCACGCGCGCCGCAAGGCTGCCGCTCGCGCAGGCGTCGAGGATCGCCTGCAGGTTCGTGCCGCGCCCCGAGACGAGGACTCCGACGGACAGCGTCACGCCCAGCGGACCCGTCGCGCGCCGCTCGCGGCCTCGACCCGCCCGATCTCTATCGCGCCGGGCACGACACGCAGCGCAGCCGCGGCATCGGACGCCGGCACCATGACGACGAGCCCGATGCCCATGTTCCAGGTATCCCATTGGTCGACCTCGGGCACCGTGCCCAGCTCCGAGAGGACGCGGAAGATCGCCGGGACTTCCCACGAGCCGCGGTCGATCACCGCGCCAAGCCCGGCCGGAAGCGCGCGCGGGAGGTTGCCCTCCCAGCCGCCGCCCGTCAGATGCGCGATCGATCGGACGTGCGTCGACGCGCGGAGTGCGCGGAACGGCGCGAGATAGCTGGTGTGCGGCGCGAGGAGCGCGTCGCCGAGCGAGCGTCCACCGAGCTCAGGGTGCGGCGTCGTCAGGGCCTCGCGAACGTCGCGGCCCTGCGCGCCCGCGATCCGCGCGGCGATCGCGCGAGCGAGCGTGTAGCCGTTGGTGTGGAGGCCGTTCGACGGAAGGCCGATGCACACGTCTCCCTCGCGCACCGCGTCCGGGCGCAGGACCGCCTCGCGCGCGACCATGCCGACGAGGAACCCCGCAACGTCGTAGGCACCGGGCGCGTACATCCCCGGCATCTCCGCCGTCTCGCCGCCGAGCAGCGCGCAACCGTGCGCGGCGCACGCGTCGGCCATCGCGCCGACGACCCGCGCGAACACCGCGGGATCGATCCGCGACGTCGAGAAGTAATCGAGGAAGAACAGCGGCTCCGCGCCCATCGCCATCGCGTCGTTCACGCAGTGGTGGACGAGGTCGGTGCCGACGACCTCGTGACGATCCAGAAGACGCGCGATCTCCAGCTTGGTGCCGACGCCGTCGGTGGTGGCGACCAGGACGCGGTCCGCCCCTGGTGAGGCGAAGAGGCCGCCGAACCCACCGATGTCGCCGATGACCTCGGGGGTCTTCGTACGCGCGATGCGCTCGCGCACTTGCGCGAGCGCTCTCTCGGCGCGCGTTGGATCCACGCCCGTTGCGCGGTACGTCAGCTCGGTCACGCCGGCTCCGTCTCGAGGACGCTCTTCTCGAGCTCGAGCTGCACCGGCACCAGGTAGTCGCCGGTGAAGCACGCGGTGCAGTGCTCGTCGCGGGTCGCGCCGGTCGCGCTCACCATCCCGGCGAGCGAGAGATAGCCGAGCGTGTCTGCGCCGATGTGACGACGGATGCCCTCGACATCGAGTCGCGCGCCGATCAGCTCGCTCCGTCGCGCCATGTCGACGCCAAAGAAGCACTGGTGCTGGATCGGCGGCGAGCAGATCCGCAGGTGCACCTCCTTGGCGCCGTTGCGGCGAAGGAGCTCGACGATCGGACCACTGGTGTTGCCGCGCACGATCGAATCGTCGACCACGACGATGCGCTTGCCCTCGAGCACGTCGGACAGGGCGTTGTACTTGAGCGCGACGCTGTGCCTGCGCAGCTCGTCGGTCGGCTGGATGAACGTCCGGCCGATGTAGCGGTTCTTGATGAGCCCTTCCTGGAAGGGGATGCCGCTACGGCGCGCGTATCCGACGGCGGCCGGGATGGCGCTGTCCGGAACGGGTATCACCACATCCGCGACTGCGGGGTGCTCGTCGGCGAGGATCTCGCCCATGCGCTCGCGCGTCGCGTAGACCGACACGCCGCCCAGGCGACTAGACGCGGAAGCGAGGTACACGTGCTCGAAGATGCACAGGCCGCGACGCTCGTTCGATGCGAGGTCCGCGATCGTGACGGGGCCGCGGTCGTCGATGCGCAACACCTCACCGGGCGCGACGTCGCGCACGAACTGCGCGCCGATCGTGTCGAGCGCGCTCGTCTCGCTGGCCACCAGCCACGAATTGCCCTTGCGCCCGAGGCTCAGCGGCCGGACGCCGAACGGGTCACGGATCGCGTAGAGCGCGGTCGGAGTCAGCAGGACGAGCGACCACGCGCCCACCAGCGTCGGTAACGCGTGGGCGATGCGCTCGTCCCACGAGGTGCCCTTCGCGTTCACGATGGCCTGCGCGACGACCTCGGTGTCGGACGAGGTCACGAAGTGGACCCCATCGTCGATCATGGCGTCGCGCATCTCGCGCGCGTTGATGCAGTTGCCGTTGTGCGCGATGGCGAGCTCGCCGAGGTCCTCGGCGCGCACGGTGAAGGGCTGGGCGTTCTGGATCTTCGAGGCGCCGGTCGTCGAATAGCGCGTGTGCCCCATCGCCGCGCGCCCCGTCAGGATGGCGAGGTCCGGTTCGGCGAAGACCTGGCCGACCAGGCCCATGCGCCGCACCACCCGCAGATCGCGCCCATCGGTCGCGGCGATACCCGCGGATTCCTGACCGCGGTGCTGCAGTGCATATAAGGAGAAGAACATCAGGCGGGCCGCCTCGGCCGGGTCGGCGGTCGCCTGCTCGCGTGGGCTCCAGATGCCGCACACGCCGCACATACCTAGGCCGCCTCCCCGCGCACTGCTATGACTCTCTGCCCAACGCTCGCGCCAGCCCGTTGCTATGCGCATCGACCAGTGCCGCGATCGGCACGCCCAGCACCGGCGCGATCTCCAGGAGATCGCCACCGATCGTCCCGAGCGTCCACACCGGAACGTCCTGCTGGGCCGCCAGGGCGCGCACCTGCGACTCCAACGATGGACCTATCACGAGCACGACGCCCGACGGGCCTTCACCGAAGAGCGCCACGCGCTTGTCGATACCGCGCACCGCCGGGAGCGTGACCTTCATACCGATCCGGTCGCGCAGGGCGAGCTCCGCGAGCGCGACCGCCAGGCCGCCTTCCGCGCGATCGTGCGCGGCGCGGACCGCACCGGACTGGTGGGCCGCGAGCACGAAGCGCTGTAGCCGCGCCTCGAGCGCGAGGTCGATGGCCACGGGACCTTCGTGAAGACCGACGGACGCGCCGTAGACGGAGGCGCCGACGGAGACCTGCGCGCTGCCCGCGAGCATCACGACGTCGCCGGGGTGACCGGTCGTGAGCGGGATGTGGCGGGTCACATCCTCGATGTGCCCGACCGCGCCGATCACCGCGGTCGGCCAGATGTCCGCACCGCGTGTCGCGTTGTACAGGGACACATTCCCGGAGACGACGGGGACGCCGAGCGCGTCGCACGCCGCCGAGATGCCGGCGATCGTCCGCTCGAGCTGCCACGCGCCCTCCGGCCGCTCGGGATTGCCGAGGTTCAGGCAGTCGGTGATGGCGAGCGGAGTTGCGCCGACGCAGACCACGTTCCGTAGCGCCTCGGCCACGGCGGAGGCCGCGCCGACGAACGGATCGAGCGCCGCGACGCGCGGCTGTGCGTCGATCGCGATGGCGATGCCGTCCGCGCGTCCTTTGATACGCAGCAGCGCCGCGTCGGCCCCGGGACCGAGGACCGTGTCGGTGCCGACCATCTGGTCATACGTTCGATAGATGACCGCGCGCGAGGCCACTGCCGGCGACGCGAGCAGATCAAGGAGCTCGAGTCCGATCTTGTGCAGCGGCGCCGGCGACGCGGCGCTGTCGACGCTGGCTCGGTCGGGGACCGCCGCGACCTCGGTGACGCTGCGGGGCGCGGCGGCCCACGTCGAGAGGTCGTACTCGGGCGCCTCGTCGGCCAGCAGCGCCGGCGGGAGCGACGCGACGATCTCGTCACCGGCGACGATGGTCAGCACCTCTTCTTCGGTCACGTCGCCGATGCGTACGCCGTGCAGCTCCCATTGGCGGAACACGCGCTCGACATCTGCCTCGCGTCCAGGCCGCGCGATCACGAGCATCCGCTCCTGCGATTCGCTCAGCATCACTTCGTAAGGTGTCATCCGCTGTGCGCGGCGCGGCACCTTGTCCACATCGATGCGCATGCCGACGCCGCTGCGGGCCGCCACTTCACTCGATGCGCACGTCAGTCCGGCTGCGCCAAGATCCTGGACCGCCTCGACGGCACCCGACTCGATGAGCTCGAGCGTGGCTTCCAGCACGAGCTTCTCGAGGAACGGGTTCCCGACCTGCACCGACGGTCGCTTCGAGTCGTCCTGCGATCCAAGCTCGAAGCTGGCGAGCAGCGACGCGCCCGCGATGCCGTCGCGGCCGGTGTCAGAACCGACCAGATACACCGCGCTGCCCGGGCGCGCGGTGTTCGCGCGCGAGAGGCGGTCGCGGCGCACGAAGCCGACGCACATCGCGTTCACCAGGGGGTTCTCGAGATAACAGGATTCGAACGAGACGTGACCGCCAACGTCGGGGATGCCAACGCAGTTCCCGTAATAGGAGATGCCGCCAACGACGCCGGAGACGAGTCGCCGCGCGCGCGGCGCGCTGGGCGGCCCGAAGAACAGCGCGTTGAGCACCGCTACGGGCCGCGCGCCCATCGCGAAAACGTCGCGGAGGATCCCGCCGACACCCGTGGCCGCGCCCTGATACGGCTCGACCGCCGAGGGATGGTTGTGGCTCTCGACCTTGAATACGCAGAGGAGTCCGTCGCCCAGGTCGACTGCACCGGCATTCTCGCCCGGCCCCAGCGCGACGCGCAGGCCTGTTGTCGGCAGCGTCCGCAGCAGCTTCTTGGAATGTTTGTACGCGCAGTGCTCGCTCCACATCGCGCCGAACATCGCCCACTCGAGCGCGCTCGGCTCGCGGCCCATGAGCTCGCGCACGCGCGCGCCCTCGAAGGCCGTGAGGCCGACGTCCGAAAGGATGTCCAACTTAGGCTTCGCCGTTTGCGTCCCCGTGAGCGTCGGGGACGAGCTCATGCCGGAGTGTCGGCTCCGATAAAGCGCTCGATCTGATCGGCGAACGCCAGCAGATCGGCGACGCGGGTCTGGACCTGCGTGTACACCTCGTCGATGTCCGTCTGCTCGCGGTCGTACGCGAGCAGGTTCCGCAGGCTGGCGAGGTGTTCGAGGCGATAGGCGAGCTGCTTGTCGATGATCCCGTGCTTCCCGATCGCGTCGAGGATGTCGTGGTACGCCTCGGGCTTCGGGAGCGCGAGCGCCATCACGAGATACGCTCCGGTGCCGAACAGGAGCTCGACGGCCTGCTGCAGATACCACTGCGCAAGTCCGTAGAGCTTCGGATCCGAGCGGAACTTCGTGCGCTCGATGAGACGGAGGTCCGACAGGAGCTGCGTGTATTCGCGCAGGCGCGCCAGACGCGCGAACACGTACTCGGCGTCGATCGCGAAGCGCTCACCTTTGGTGCGTTCCGCCAGCGCTTTGCTCTGGATGTCGTCGTACTTCTGGAACTCGAGGTACTCCATGACCGCGCGCGCCTCCCACTGCACCCGGCGCCGCTGATCGCGCTGGAAGAGGAGGCTCCAGCTGCGGATGACCTGCGCGCGCTGAAGGAGCGAGGCCTGGTTGAGGATGACCACATCGAGTCCCTCGGTCTGCAGTGTCTTTGACAGCTCGCTGACGAAGTAGACCTGGTAGTCGAAGAACTCGTTCGTCCGCACCTTGTCGTGGAGCAGAAGGCCGACGCTCTGGTCGGCGAACGCGCCGGCCAGCTTGCGCGCCGCCGGGGTGCCCTGGCCGTAGGCAGCGTCGACCGGGCTCGTCTGAAAGAGCGACTGGAGCTGGGCCTGCTTCTCAAAAAGGTCCATCGCTATACCTATCTATATAGGGCAGGAGCCGTGCCTGCCAGAGCCGAGGCAAGATTGGCCAAGACCCGATACCCGTCGGTCCCTCCCAGGAGGGCTTCCGAGCACCTTTCGGGGTGCGGCATGAGGCCCACGACGTTGCGGCCCTCATTGCAGATCCCGGCGATGTTGGAGAGGGATCCGTTCGGGTTCGCGGCCGCCGTGGCCCCGCCGCGCTCGTCCGTGTAGCGGAAGACGACCTGCCCGCGGGACTCGACGTCGGAGAGCGTCTGGTCGTCCGCGACCCAGCAGCCCTCGCCGTGCGCGATCGGCATCCGTAGGACCGCGCCGCGCAGGCCGGTGGTCCACGGTGTCTGGTCGCTCTCGACGCGCAGGTGGACCCAGTCGCAGCGGAACTCGAGCCCGCGGTTGCGCACCAGCGCGCCAGGCAGCAGCCCGGCCTCGCACAGGATCTGGAAGCCGTTGCACGAGCCGAGCACGAGCTTGCCCGCCTCCGCGAAGCGGCGCAGCTCGCGCGTCGCGGGCGAGAGCTTCGCGATCGCGCCGGCGCGCACGTAATCGCCGTAGGTGAAGCCGCCGGGCACGACCGCGGCGTCGTAGCCCGCGAGATCGGCGCCGTCGTGCCACAGGATGTCGCTCTCGACGCCCGGCACAAGCGTGAGCGCGTGCTGAAAGTCGCGCTCGCTCCACGTGCCCGGGTAGCGCAGGACAGCCACTTTCATCCCGCGTTCACTCGCTCAGCACGCGGAACCCCGCTGCGGCGAAGTCCTCGTCGAACGCAAGCGCGTCGCGGATTCGCATCGCGCGCATGACGGCAAAACTCGTGGCGTCGACGAACGAGTACTCGAGCTCATCGTGCTGGCGCAGCCACCGAAGCGCCTCGATCTCCAGATCACGTGAGACGAACTCGATGCGGGTCCGTGGCGATCGCTCGAGACCATCGAGGAAATCAACGGCATCCCGGTGGGTCGTTCGCCGGACCAGGTACGTCCACGTCTCGCCGCGCACATGGTTAGTGAGTACGAACGGCCCGCTAGCGTGCTTGTTCGCGAGCGACACCGCACGGATGTGCTGATCGTCGCGGCGGTTATACATGGCGATCCAGAATGACGAGTCGGCGAAGATCACGGGCGTGACCGTGCGACAGCGCGTCGCTTGCTGCGCTTGCGCTCGCCGTAGACGACGTCGTCGACTGGCGCCGGGTCGAAGGAGACCTTACCCGCCAGCCTGAAAAGGGGATCCCGCTCGAACGACGGGAGAGGCGAAAGGTGTTGACGGACAAATTCCCGAATGAGGGCGGATTTCGACCGCCCAGTCGAAGCAGCGGCCCGCTCCAGCTCGGAAGCGAGTTCTTCGTCGATCAAGATCTGAAGCCGCTTCACTGCCTAAGCATACACCGTGTTTGCGGTGTATGTGTACGTCAGACCCGGGCGGCTTCCTTCACCTCATACGCGTAGTCCTCGATCACCGGGTTCGCGAGCAGCTCGTTGCCCATGACGCGTACCGCGTCCTGCGCGGCCTTCTCATCGGCGGCCTCGAAGGTCACGACGATCTCCTTGCCGGTGCGCACGTCGGAGACCGCGAGCCCGAGCGATCGCAGCGCGCCGCGCACTGCCTCGCCCTGCGGATCGCGCACCTCCGCCTTCGGCAGCACGCGGATCGTGGCGACATAGATCATCCGAACCATTCCTCGCCGGTGAGCTTCGCGTAGCAGTCCCGGTAACGCTGGCTCGTGCCCTCGACGACCTCGCGTGGGAGCGCCGGCCCCGGCGGCTCCTTGTTCCAGCCGGTGCTCACGAGGAAGTCACGCACGTACTGCTTGTCATAGGAGGGCGGCGAGCCACCCGGCTGGTACGTCGCCGCTTCCCAGTAGCGCGACGAGTCAGGCGTGAGCGCCTCATCGATCAGCGTGAGCTTCCCGTCGTAGAACCCGAACTCGAATTTCGTGTCCGCGAGGATGAGGCCGCGGCCGAGCGCGTACGCGTGCGCCTTGTTGTACAGCTCGAGCGTCACTTCCTCGAGCTGCTTCGCGAGCTCGCTGCCGACCAGCGACGACAGTTGAGCCCGCGAGATGTTCACGTCGTGACCGGTCGTCGCTTTCGTCGCGGGGGTGAAGATCGGCTGGTCGAGGGCCTGCGACTCCTTGAGATCCTTGGGCAGCGCTTCGCTCGCGACGGTGCCGAGCGCCTTGTATTCGGTCCACGCGGATCCCGAGATGTACCCGCGGGCGACGCACTCGACGTCGATACGCTCGCAGCGCTTCACCAGCACCGCGCGCCCATCGAGCTCCTCGACCTCGCGGAACACCGCGGGCAGGTCGTCGATGTTCGTTGACACGAGGTGGTTCGGGATGACGCGCTCCGTCCGATCGAACCAGAAGCTCGAGAGCTCGGTGAGGACGCGACCCTTGTCGGGGATAGGCGTCGGCAGGACGACGTCGAACGCCGAGAGGCGGTCGCTCGAGACGATGACGAGGCGGTCGCCGCCAGCCTCGTAGACGTCGCGGACCTTGCCGCGGCGGAAGAGCGTCGCGCCGGGAACGGTGCTCTGCATCAAGGTGCTCACTCGGGCAGGACTCCCTTCAATCGCTCACGCCACACGGCTGCGACGTCGCGCGCGACATCGGCGGCCAGCCCGCGGTAATCCTCGGGACGCTCGAGGATCCGTCGCTCCTCTGGTGAGAGCTTTGTGAGGTACTCGCGCAGCTCCGTGTCCTGACCAACGACCTCGAGCAGCGAGCGCGAGCCGCGCTCCGCCTCGAGCGTGAGCCGCCGCACGGCCTCGTGCGCATCGGGGTGACCGTACTTCGCGAGCAGCACGTACAGCGGCTCGGCGACGATCGCGCCGCGCGACATCGCGAGGTTCGCCCTCAGGCGATCGCGATCCACGCGGATGCCCTCGAGCGATCCGGCCATCCGTCCCGCGGCGTACGCGGTCGACGCGATGATCTCGCCGAGGAAGCGCTGCGACGCGGAATTGGTGAGATCGCGCTGATGCTCGCTGATCTGGTCGAGATATGTCGTCATGACACGCGGCGCCATCGCCTTCCAGATCGACTTCACGTTCTCGAACGACACGGGGTTGCGCTTATGCGGCATCGTCGACGAGCCCACCTGCTCGGCCCCGAAGGACTCAGCGACCTCTCCGATCTCGGTGCGCTGCAGCTGGCGCATGTCGTCGGCGAGATTCGCCATGACTCCGAGCGCGGTGACGCAGGCATGCGCGAGATCGGTCCAGCCCTCCGGCTCGACGATCTGCGTCGAGCTCGACCGGGGATGAAGGCCGAGCGCCGCGAGGAAGCGCCGCTCGAGCGCGCGCGCGTCCGCCGTCAGCAGACCCATCGCGCTGTAAGCGCCGACGGCGCCCGAGAGCTTGCCCGGCAGTCGTCGCGCGACCGATCGCAGCATCTCGATCCGGTCGCCGAGGCGCGAGACGTATTCGGCCATCGCGAATCCGAACGTGATCGGCTCGGCGTGCTTGCCGTGCGTGCGTCCGATCTGCGGGGTGTCGGCCTCCGCCTCCGCGATCGAGATGCACCGTGCCACGAGCGCGCCAAGCGCCGGAATGACGACGCGCTCGACGCACTCCCGGTAGCGGAGCGCGTTCGCGGTATCGACGATGTCGTACGAGGTCGCGCCGAGATGCACGAAGCGCTTCGCCTCGTCGGGCACCTCGGCGCGGATGACGTTGACGAGCGCGCGCACGTCGTGGCGCGTCTTCGTCTCCTCATCCGCGACGTCCTGCGGCGTGACCCGGTCGGCGGCGCGGGCGATCGCATCGGCGACGCCGCGGTCGCAGATCCCGACGTCGGCCATGGCCTGGGCGAGCGCGCCCTCGACGCGGGCCTGGTAGCGGATCGTCGCGGCCGCGGAGAGGTAGGGCTGGAGCGATCTGAAGAGCGTCGCATCGCCGCCGTAGAAGCGGCTGTCGATCGGCGAGATCGCGTCGAAGCGGTTGGTGATCGTCA
>JBDTMY010000171.1:0-5674 GCA_039934015.1 Chloroflexota bacterium
GACGACCTGCGCGAATTGCACGTTGGTGCGGTTCGGGAACGCGGGATGGTTCTCGATCTTCGGCCCGAGCGCGTGGATATCGATCTGCCTGAGGTCCGGAACGATGAGAACGCAGTGCGGGTTGCCGACGGAGAGCGAGGTGACCTCCCAACGCGTGCCGTCGACCTCGATCGAGTCGAAGGGATCGAAGCGCGCCTTGCCCATGTCGACGGTGATCTGCGCGATGCGGCCGTCCGCGTGCTCGAGCACGCAGGTCACGCGACCTCCGGGCGTGTGGAGCGTGAAGCGATCCTTGTCGGTGTAACCGTGCTCGCGAAGGAACTTCGCGAAGATGCGGACGCCGTTGCCGCTCTTCTCGGCCTCGCTCCCATCCGGGTTGAGGATGCGCACGCCGAAGTCCGCGCCCTCGGCCGGCGATACCAGCAGGATGCCGTCCGAGCCCACGCCGCGGTTGCGGTCGCAGATGAGGCGGACCGCGTCGGGCGTCATCGCGAACGGGATGTCCTTCGGGTCGATGACGAGGTAGTCATTCCCGAGTCCATGCGACTTCGTGTAGTGCGGCACGCTCACTCCTTATGAACCAGTCATGGGTATGCGTGCGCCGCTAGAAATCGTGTCCCGGGCCGTCGGCGGGTCGCGCCGCGCCAGCGCCGCGCGTGAATGAGAACAGGAACGAATAGCGCCGCGGGTGGAAGTAGAACGCGCTCGACTCGAGCGCGCCGCCCGACGCGAAATGCGAGCGGCTCCGGACCAGCAGCACCGGGTCGCCCACGCTCATGCCGAGAGTGCTCGCGATGTCGTCGAGCGCCGGGCACGCAGTGATGACGCGCCGACCCTCCACCGCGCCGAGGCCGTGCTCGGCCGCGAGCTCGTAGACGGTCTTCGCCCGGAAGTCCTCCAGGCCCCACTTGCCCGCGACGGATCTCGGGAGGTACATCACGGTGAGGGCTACGGGCTGGCGCCGCATCAGATGGCGCCGCTTGACGAGCACGCAAGGCTCGCCTGCGGCGATGCCGAGCTCCTCCGCGACGGTGCGCGGTGGTGTGACCTCGCCGCAGAACAAGAGATCCACCTGACGGGGATAACCGTGCCGCTCGAGCACCTCGGTGAGGGTGTGGAATTCGCCGAGTTCATGCTCGATCGGACGTCCGCGCACGAACGTTCCTTTGCCCTGCTTCGCGATGACGATGCCGTCGCGCTGGAGCTCGTGGAGCGCCTGACGGACGGTGACGCGGCTCACGCCGAAGCGCGTGCGCAGCCGGCTCTCCGACGGGAGCGCATCGCCCGAGCTCAGCGCGCCGCGGCGGATGTCTTCGCGTAGCGCTGCGATGAGCTGCCGATACAGCGGAAGCTCTCGGTCGCGCCGAATGCCGCGTGGCGTAGGGCTCTTCGGCCGACGACGCGTCGTCAGCACAGGCATGCGCCGTCCGGATCGGGACCGTGTCGTGGGGTCGGCGCGCTCGGACCCGGGCCATGGGCGTGACGGCGGGCGCGCGGATCGGCCTGCGGGTGGCCGACGTAGCGGTGCTCGTCGTTCGCCTTCTGGTCCGGATGTGCCGGCGTGCCGAGCGGTGGCGGCGGCTCGAGGCCGAGCAGCTTGGCGGGGGTGACCTGGAAGACAGTGCGGATCTCGTCCTTCGTCACGCCGTAGGCGAGCAGCAGCTTGACCATCCAGCGGTTCGCGATAATGTGGGGGAAGTTCTGGAGTTGCCCGAAGTCGCTGCCGTAGACGAGGTTCTCGGGGCCGACCTCCTTCACGATCCGCGCCGCGTACAGCGGCCCGCTCTCGTGGAGCGGGAAGGCCATCGTGCCGAGTCCCGAGAGCATGAGCTTCGCACCGCGCTTCGCCTGCTCCTTCATCTGCTCGATCGTGTGCTTCGAATGGATGTGCGCGGGGTGGATGATCTCGATGCGCTCGACGCCGAGACGTCGGGCTTCCTCCACCAGGATCGCGGTGTCCGCGTACGGGTAATGGCCCGATGCGAGCACCAGGTCGTTCGCGGCGATGATGCGGAGGATCTCCTGCACCTCGGGGATGACCTTGCGCTTCTCGTCGAGGAACGTGAGCCCGAAGCCTGACCAGTCGTCGTACACGACGCGCCGGTGGTGATAACTGTCGACCATCGGCATCCAGACGTACTTCATGCCCGGGAACCCGAGGCACTTCTTCACCGCCTCGGGGTTGAAGCCGCCCATCGAATAGTTGAGGACGACCCCGCCGTAGCAGAGCACCGGTCGGAGACCGTACGCCTCGGCATGACGGTTCACGTACTTCTGGACCAGCGCGTTGCGCGAGGCCGATGGCGTGTACCAGGTCTTCACCACCATCGCCCGCATCCCGGCGTCCGTGTAGTCCATCCCGATGTCGTCCTCAAGGAGCAGGCGCTCCATCGGATCGGAGCCTCCGTGGGTGTGCGAGTCGATCGAGTGAGTCACAAGCTCGTCGACGTCCTGCTCGGTGAACTTTGCGCCGGCCAGGAAGCGCGTGTACTGGATGTTCGCCCACTGCGCCTGCTGACGGACGAGCCAGGTCAGGATCTCGTCGGTGACGCCTTCGGCGTCGACGTTCGTGAGCGTCTTCAGCCGCGCGACTCGCTCGTCGCTGACCTTCACTTTCAGGATCTCCGCGAGCGATAGGTTGTCCTCGGGCTTGGCGCTGCCGCGTTCTTTTTCCGCCACCGCTGTCCTCCCCGCGATCGTTGTCGGCGGCACGATGCGCCATAGGACGTCCTAAGACAAGTCAGGGGTAGCCGGCAAGCCTTCAGCTGGCTCAAATACACTCCGCCGCGCCGCCCGATCCACTTGATGGAGGCGAAACAGTGAGCCCTCCCGAGGCCGTGCAGGCCGGCGACATCTTCCCCGACACGACTCGCGTGGATGGCGACCACCTCAGCATCGGCGGCTGCGACCTCACCGAGCTCGCGCTCAGGTACGGGACGCCGCTCTACGTCTACGACGAGGCCAGCCTCATCAACCGCGCGCGCGGCTACCGCGGCGCCCTGAAGTCTTCGTACGCCGGCGACTCGATCATCTGCTACGCATCGAAGGCGTACGCGGCGCCGTGGATCCTCAGCCTGCTCGCAGACGAGGGCCTCGGGCTCGACGTCGTATCGGCGGGCGAGCTCTGGACCGGCGTCGTCGCCGACTTCCCCCGCGATCGCATCTATTTCCACGGGAACAACAAGGGCGAGGACGAGCTCGAGCTCGCGCTCGCCGAACGCGTCGGGCGCATCGTGATCGACAACCTCGACGAGACCGCGCGTCTGGGCCGCTTGTCCACGGAGCGTGGGATCCGCCAGAGCGTGCTACTGCGGGTGAGCCCCAACGTTGATGCGCACACGCACGCGCATCTAACCACGGGCAACCTCGACACGAAGTTCGGTCTTGGGATCGAGTCCGGCGCGGCCGAGGAAGGCGTCCGTGAGGTGCTGAAGTGGCCATCCCTGGACCTGCGCGGCTACCACGCGCACATCGGCTCGCAGATCCACGAGATCGGACCCTACCGCGACACTGTCGATCGTCTCTTTGCGTTCGCCAGGCAGATGCGCGAGAAGCACGGCGTCGCGCTGCGCGAGATCAGTCCAGGGGGTGGCTACGGTGTGCGATACACCACCGCGGACCCGGCGGTGAAGACACGCGACGTGATCGGCGAGCTCGGACGTCTCGTGACCGAGGCCGCGCGAAAGCATGGCTTCAGCGAGCTGCCCGAGCTCACGATCGAGCCGGGACGATCGCTGGTCGCGTCGGCTGCGGTTTCGATCTATCGAGTGGGCTCGATCAAGCGCATCCCCGAAGGGCGCACCTACGTTGCAGTGGACGGTGGCATGGCCGACAACATCCGACCGACCGCCTACGCCGCGAAATACAGCGCCGTCCTCGCCAACCGGGTCAACGACGGCGGCGCGACGGACGTCGCCATCGCCGGGAAGTACTGCGAGACCGGCGACATCCTCATCCAGCATGTCGATCTGCCGCTGCCGCGTGTAGGAGACCTCGTCGCCATCCCGACCGCGGGCGCCTATCACCTGTCGATGGCCAGCAACTACAACATGGCGCTGCGGCCCGCGGTCGTCGTAGTGAAGGACGGAAATTCTCGCCTGGTGCGCCGCCGCCAGACGTTCGAGGATCTGCTCGCTGCAGATGTGGCCGCTGCTGTTAAGACCTGATCGCGCGCCCGGACGAGCGACTAGAGCAGGCTGAACCGGCCGGACAGGACCGCGAGCACCGCGGTGACGGTGACGATGCTCGCGAGCGTGCCCACCACCACGACGTCGCCCACGAACCTGGGACGGGCGTTGAACTGCGTGGCGGTGAGGATCGTGAACACCGCCGTAGGCATCGCCGCCCCGATGATCATCACGTCCCGCGCGACACCGTCGATGCCCAGCGCGAGCGCCAGTCCCCAGCCCACGAGCGTGCCGATGACGAGGCGCGCGAAGACCGCGACCGACACGAGCCCGGGCTCCTCGATGCGCGACGTGCTCGCGAAATGCATCCCCAGGACGAGCAGCATCAGCGGGATCGCCGCCTGCGACGGCAGCGCGAGCGCCGAGCTGAGGAACCCGGGCACGGGGATGCGCGCGAGATTGAAGACGAGCGCCGCGGCGACGGCGTAGATCATCGGCTGGCGGAAGACCTGGGCCAGGGACCGAGATAGGGAGGCGCTACCGCTCGAAGCGAGGAAGATCGCGAGCGGGATGCCGTAGAGCGACTGCACGGCGAGCAGCACGACCCCGCTCGCCACGCCCTCCTGACCGTAGGCCAGCAGCACCACCGAGAGCCCGTAGTTGCCGAGGTTGGGCAGGGCCGCCGTCAGCATCAGGGCGCTGCTGGTCACGCGATCGAGGCGCGCAACACGGGCGATCGCGGCCGCTACCGCGAGCATCGCGACCGCGAGGAGGATGGTGAACAGCGTGATCTTGACCGGCTCCTCGCTGCGGAAGTCCACCGCGAGAAGCGAGGTGAAGACGAACGCCGGCATGAGGACATACAGCACCAGCTGGTTGAAGGGCGCGATGGGCGGACGCAGTCGCCTCGCGACGACGTAGCCGATCCCGGCGACGAGGAACACGGGCAGTACGACGTTGACGAAGAGGCTCAGCACGGGAAGGAAGTGATCGTGGTCTAGATGCGCTCGACGATCGCCGCGATCCCCTGACCGCCGCCGATGCACAAGGACGCGAGCCCGTACTTGCCGCCGCGTTCGCGCAGCTCGTACGCGAGCGTGAGCGCGAGGCGCGCGCCGGACGCGCCGAGCGGATGTCCCAGCGCGATCGCGCCGCCGTTCACGTTGGTCTTGTTCCGGTCGAGGCCGAGGTCCTTCTCGACCGCCAGGTACTGCGTCGCGAACGCCTCGTTGATCTCCACCAGATCCATGTCGTTCACCTTGAGGCCGGCGCGGCCGAGCGCCTGGCGCGACGCCGGCGCGGGGCCGATGCCCATGATGTCGGGGTCGACGCCGCAGACGCCGCCGGCCACGATGCGCGCGATCGGCTGCAGTCCCGCTTTTGCGGCGGCCTCGGCTGACGCGACCACCATCGCCGCGGCGCCGTCGTTGATGCCCGACGCGGTGCCTGCGGTCACGGTGCCGTCCTTCTCGAACCGCGCGACGAGCTTCGCGAGGCCCTCGCGCGTCGTATCGGGACGGATGTGCTCGTCCTTGTCGACGACGACG
>JBDTMY010000172.1:0-6044 GCA_039934015.1 Chloroflexota bacterium
TTCACGTTGACGGTGTCGCCGGAGTGGAACTTGCCCTGGAGCAGCATCTCAGCGAGCGGGTCGGCGATCTCGTTCTGGATCTGCCGCGCGAGCGGTCGGGCGCCGAAGTTGGAGTCGTAGCCGACCGCGGCGATGTAGTCCTTCGCCTCGTCGGTGACGACTAGCGTGATCTCCTGCGAGGCGAGCTGCTTGCGCACGCCCTGCAGCTCGAGCTCGACGATCTGTCGGATCTCGGGCTTCGTGAGCGGCGTGAACACCACGGTCGCGTCGATGCGGTTGAGGAACTCCGGGCGGAAGAAGCGCTTCATCTCGTCTTGCACGCGCTCCTTCATCCGCTCGTACTGCGCGATCGTATCGGCGTCGTCGCCCTCACCGTGGGTGCGGAACCCAAGCGCGCTCTCGCTCTTCAGCATCTTCTGCGCGAGGTTGCTCGTCATGATGATGATCGTGTTGCGGAAGTCGACCGTCCGGCCCTTCGCGTCCGCGAGACGGCCTTCGTCGAAGATCTGCAGCAGGATGTTGAAGACCTCGGGGTGCGCCTTCTCGATCTCGTCGAGCAGGATCACGCAGTACGACTTGCGGCGCACCGTCTCCGTGAGCTGTCCGCCCTCTTCGTATCCGACGTAGCCGGGCGGCGAGCCGACGAGACGTGACACATTGTGCCGCTCCATGTAGTCGGACATATCGATCTTCACGATGTTCTCTTCGCTGCCGAACATGAACTCGGCCAGCTGCTTCGCGAGGTGCGTCTTGCCGGTACCGGTCGGTCCGACGAAGAAGAACACACCGATCGGCCGGCGCGGGTCTTTCAGGCCGGCGCGCGCGCGGCGCACCGCGCGGGAGACCAACGTGACCGCGGGCGCCTGCCCGATGACCTTCGAGTGCAGCACCTCCTCCATCTTGAGGAGCTTCTGCGTCTCTTCCTCGGCCAGGCGGCGCACCGGGATGCCGGTCCACATCGAGACGACCTCGGCGATGTCCTCGTCGGTCACCTCGGGGCGCTTCTGCGACTGCGCGAGCAGCCAGTCGGCCTTGGCCTGTTGAAGCTTGTCCTGCTGCTGGCGCTCCCTCTGTCGGAGGGTCGAGGCAAGCTCGTACTGCTGTGCCTCCATCGCCTGCTCTTTGTCGGTGACGACCTTGTCGAGCTCCTTCTGGGCGTCCTTCACGTCGGTCGGGAGCGTCGAGTAGCGAAGCCGGACGCGGCTCGCTGCCTCGTCCATCAGGTCGATGGCCTTGTCCGGGAGGAAGCGGTCGGTGATGTAGCGCGCGGAGAGCTCCACGGACGCCTTCACGGCATCGTCGGTGATCGCGACCTTGTGGTGGTCCTCATACCTGGAGCGGATCCCCGTCAGGATCCCCACCGTTTCCTCGATCGTTGGCTCCCCGACCATGACCGGCTGGAAGCGACGCTCGAGCGCCGCGTCGCGCTCGATGTACTTGCGGAATTCGTCGAGCGTCGTCGCGCCGATGCACTGCAGCTCGCCACGCGCAAGCGACGGCTTGAGGATGTTCGCGGCGTCCACCGCACCCTCGGCCGCGCCGGCGCCGACCAGCGTGTGCAGCTCGTCGATGAACAGGATCACGTCGTGCGCGTGACGGAGCTCCTCGATGATCTTTTTGAGCCGCTCCTCGAACTCGCCGCGGTACTTCGTGCCCGCGACGAGGGAGCCGATGTCGAGCGTGAGCAAACGCTTTCCCTGCAGCGTTTCGGGCACGTCGCCTTTGACGATGCGGTGCGCGAGGCCCTCGGCGATCGCGGTCTTGCCCACGCCCGGCTCGCCGATCAGCGCGGGGTTGTTCTTCGTGCGCCGGCTGAGGATCTGGATGACGCGCTCGATCTCCTTCTCACGGCCGATGACGGGATCGAGCTGCTGCGCCTTGGCCATCGCCGTGAGATTCACACCCAGCTGGTCGAGCGTTGGCGTCTTGGAGGTCGCGGACTTGCCGCCGGCGGAAGCCGCCTCGGCCGTCGCGGGGTGCTGCTGCCCGAGTGTGGCGATCACCTGGTGCCGGACCTTCTCGAGCGACACGCCCAGGGACTCGAGCACACCTGAGGCGATGCCCTCGCCCTCGCGGACCAGACCTAGGAGCAGATGCTCGGTGCCGACGTGGCTGTGCCCGAGCTTGCGGGCCTCGTCGATAGCGAGCTCGATGACCTTCTTGGTGCGCGGAGAGAGGGTGATCTCGCTGGGGGACGTCGTGGAGTCGCCGCGGCCGATGATGAATTCGACGGCCGTCCGCACCTTTGAGAGCTCGACGCCGAGTGAGTCCAGAACGCGCGCCGCCACGCCTTCGCCCTCGCGAACGAGCCCCAGGAGCAGGTGCTCCGTACCGATGTAGTTGTGGTTGAAGCGGATGGCTTCGTCCTGCGCAAGCGCGAGCACTCTCTTGGCGCGGTCGTTGAAGCGATCGAACGGCCCCATCTAAAGCTCTTGTAGTCCGAATGTCGGTGTAGAGGTCATTGGCTTCCGATTATACGTTCGGTGGCCGCGGGGTCCGCCTTCGATAGCCACATGGATCAGTCCCTCTACACCTCCCGCGACCCGCGCGAACACGCCGTACGGCATCGATCGCGTGACCCTCGCATCCACGGTCAGACCAGCCCCTTTACGCGTGAGGTGACGTCGGATGTGTGAGAGAGGAATCACTCGGCCATCTCGGTTCATCGCTGGTCGCGCTCGTCCGCGACCAGCTCCTCCATCGTCACGGGGTCGATCGACACGCGCGCGAGCAGGCAAGGGACGCGCCACATACACTCGCGCAAACCGGAGCGAGGAGGCCCACCCGTCAACTCGACGGCGCGCTGGCCCCAGCGTCTCGAACATCTCGCCTGGCTGCTCCGGGCGGAAGCGGTCGCTGTCGTCGTCGCCACCGCGGATCCGCCCTCGACGCTCTTCTCACATCGCATCGACTCAGCGAACTGGCCCGCCATCCTCGGTGAGGACGCATTCGCGCGTGCCGCGGGTGGCGCGTACGCGGTGTCCGTGCCATCCGGACGGTGGGGCGACGAGGCCGCGTTCGCAGTCGTCGCGCCGATCGAGACCTGGAACGGCCCCGCGGTCCTGTGTGCGCTGCGCCGTGAGATGCCGTTCGACGCGCTCGATGTCGTCGCAGCTACGTCGGCGGCGCAGCTGCTGGCGATGATGGCGTCCGACGGACGCGACCTGGCCGGCGCCCAGCGCCGCGCGGCGGAGCTCGACGAGCGGCTGGACGTGCTCGGCGGCATCGGGGAAGGCCTGGTGGATGCCCGCGACGCCAGTGCGGTCCTGGCTCGCGCCGCGGCGGAAGTGGCTCGCCGGATGGGCGCCGAGGCGACCTCGATCATGCTGGTGGAGGGCGACGAGCTGCGGCTTCGAGCGTCCGTCGGCCTCCCGTCCAATGTCCATCTGGGTCGCGGGCAGCGCCTCAGCGAGGGCATCGCGGGCTGGGTCGCAACGAGTGGGGAGAAGATCGTGCTCAGCGGACGGGTCACGGACGAGCGGTTCCACGGCGTCGATCCAGAAGCCCGCGAGTCCATCTCCGTACCACTGCGCGTAGGTGACGACGTCCTCGGTGTTCTGAGCGTGAAACGACCGCAGGACGTCGATGGATTCTCAGGGCGGCAGACGCTTCTGGACGGCATCGCGGCCGACCTGTCGCGCGCGCTTCAGGCAATGAACGTGATCGCCGCCCTGCAGCGCCAGCGCGAGCACGCGGAAGGGTTCGCGGACGTCGCGCTCGCGGTCGCGGCCGGCGACGCAGTCGGTGCGGCTCGGGCCACCGCCCAGTCGTTCGGGCATCACGCCGTCGCGCTGCGGCACGCCTCCGGAAAGGTGCTCGCTGTCTACGCCGACGACGACGACCCGGAGTGCCGGGCCGCCGCGCTTGCTGCGAGCGAGTCCACCCGGGCTACCCACATGGCGGATGCGACCGGGGTCGGCTTCGCTCGACACGACCCCGCGTACGAGCCGGATGAGGCGGCGCTCGCACAGCGCGCCGCCGATACGCTGGCGCTCCTCGGCCGCGGCGAGATGAAGCGCGAATCCAGACGGGTCCTGCGGGTGCTGGCGATCGAAGACCATCCGGTCATGCAGCTTGGCGTCCGGGCGCTGCTTGAGCGGGAGGGGCTCACTGTCGTTGGACTGACCTCCACCTGCAGCGAGGCCATCGGCATGCTGGCTGAGGCGCAGCCGGACGTCGTCCTGTGTGACCTCCATCTTCCGGATGCGGATGGCGCGGAAGCAGTCGCCAGGCTGCGTAGTGAGGCACCGGCTCTGCCGATCGTCGCTTTCAGCATCGACCGGAACCCCGAGCTGATCCGCGCGGTGATCCGCGCCGGCGGCAATGGGTACGTCTCCAAGGACACGTCGGCCTCACGGGTCATCGCGGCCCTGCACGCCGCCGTCGAGGGACTGGTCGCGCTCGGAAGAGAAGAGGCCGCAGCGATCGCGAAGGCGGACTCCGTCGAGTCGCGCCCGCAGGCGCGCCCCGTACCTCAGGAATCCGAGCCAGCGCCGATCGAGAAATCGAACGGCGGCGCTGTGCCAAATGGGGGTACCCCGAATGGATCGACGGGGAACGGCGCGACACACGATCCGCTGACGCCGCGCGAGATGGAGCTGCTCCGGTACATGGCCGAGGGTTACACGAACAAAGAGGTCGCCCGCGCCATGGTCCTCGCGGAGGACACCGTTAAGAAGGGCGTTCAGATGCTGATCGCAAAGCTCGGTGCCGCGGATCGGACGCACGCGGTCGTACTAGCCCTAAGGAACCACCTCATCGAATAGGTACTGCGTCCGAGTGGGTATTCGGACTACGTGATGAGCGTTCCTATACGCGGCGAAACCCGTTAAACATGCCAAACCCGAATGGGTATTCGAAATGTGCCTGAACGGGGATTAACCGCAGGCATGTGCTCACCTCAAAGTCACGCGGCTGGCGCGCTACAGGGGCCAGCCCTGTACGTGTACGGGGCTGAGGGTTGGAAACGCGGCTGCGGCGGAGGGGGACTGGCGTGGACCTAGTTCAGCTTTGGGCGGACTGTCGCGCGGGCGATGCCCGGTCGCGCGGAGCGCTGATCGAGCGCTACGCGGACCTTGCCATCGGCATTTCGCGCTGCATCCGCATCCCTCCCTCATCCCTTGCAGACCGTGATGACGTCGCGTCTGCGGCGATGATCGGCCTCATTGGGGCAGTCGATCGTTTCGACCATCGCCGCGGTGTTCCGTTCGAAGCGTATGCCTCGCTCCGCATCCGAGGCGCGGTCGTCGACGAGCTTCGCAGGGTCGACGAGCGAGGTCGCGCGGACCGGAGACCGGAGGGCGCCGAGCTCGCGGTGTCGCTCGACGTACTGCTCGAGACCGGAGCGCATCAGGGCCCGGCCGTCGACGACGGGTTCACCGAGCGTTACGAGCAGGAAGATCTCAAGACACGTATTCAGGACGCGCTGGGGAGGTTACCGGCTCGCCAGCGTGAGGTCATCGCGCGGTACTACGGCGATGAGCTCACGCTGCGCGAGGCGGGGGCGAAGATGGGCGTTAGCGAGGCACGCGCATGCCAGCTGCACGGTCGCGCGATCCAGAGCCTCCGCCGCGACCTTTCTGTGCATATCACTGCACCGCCAGCGCGGGTCGCGCAGCCCATCGCGGCTTAGCTCGCCACCAGCGCCGCAGCGCGCTGCTTCGGAAGGAACACCTCGGCTCGGAGTCGCAGGCGACCGACGTCCGTCATCCATACCGCGAGCCCAAGTGGTGCGAGCAGCTCGCGCACGCGTCTGCGGTCAGTCCCCGCGAAGAGCGGCGCGAGATCGTCGAATACCGGGTGCGCGATGGTGCGGAACTCGAGCCGCTCGCCGCTCAGCGCCGGCGCGTGGTCGGCGAAGACACCGAGCCGGTCGTACTTCCACCACACATACTCGGCGCGATCCTGGTGGTGCGCGATGTAGAGCCGCCGCTCGCCGTCGCAGCCTTCCAGCCGGCCGTCCCCGAGCAGCGAGCCGAGGATCACCTGGACCTGCACCGGATCCGGCACCACGCGCCGGCGCACGCGCTCTGGATGCTCCCCCA
>JBDTMY010000173.1:0-3618 GCA_039934015.1 Chloroflexota bacterium
GGGATGTGCGTGAAGACCATCGTGTTGAGCAGCCCGATGCGCTGCGCGAGCCAGCCCGCGGCGAGCAGCGACACCGCTGACAGGATGTTGACCCAGAAGAAGACCGAAGCGAGCGCCTCCGGGGACAAGCCCCAGCGCAGATGGAACCAGTACGCAACGAGCGACAGGACGACGAAGCCGCCCGCGAAGGCGTCCAGACCGAAGAGCAGCGAGAGCTTCGCCACCGTCCCGCCTGAGCGCGTGATGCCGAGAAAGCGCCGCTCGCCCTGGACCTTGGCGAGCTCGACGCGGTCGGAGAGCGTCACGAAGACCGCGAGGTTGGCGAGACCGATCACCGCGTAGAGCAGGAAGAACGGCCGATAGGCGTCGGCGCCCTGCAGACCGAGGGACATGAAGAAGCCGACCGACGCGGCCGCAAGCGAGCCGAGGGCGGCGGCGAAATTCGCGACCGTGTTGTAGATGGCGAAGAGCCACGTGCGGCGCTCGTCCGGTGCGGTCTGCGGCAGGATCGCCTGCTCGACGGTCTGGAAGATCCCGACCTCGGAGCTCGTCGCGCTGATCGTGCCGGTGAACGCGCCGATGAGCAGCGGCAGGAAGTTGCCGCCGATCGCGAACAGCAGACCACCGACCGCCATGAGGCCGGCCATCGTCGCGACCGTCCGGCGCCGACCGAAACGGTCGGCCACGAGCGACCAGAACACGGTCATCAGGGCCGAGCCGGCGATCGCGGCCGCGAGGATGAATCCGATCTCGGTCGGTCCCATGCCGAGCTCGTCGAGGTACAGGCCGAGGATCACGGTCAGATACCCATACGCGAACGTGCGCAGCACGCGCGTGACGAGGAGCTTCTTGCCGTCGAGACTCAGCCAGTCGAGCGCGAAGGCCTTTGGCACCCGCGCAGCCTACCGACGCGGCGCGGCCGCTGCTCTCAGGCGGTGACGCGAAGGCGTGTCACTCTGCGCAGCGCGACGAACGCGACCGCGGCGGCGGTGATCCACGCGAGAGCCCCGACGACGGGATTCGCGAGGTCGGTCCCCGACATGATCCCGTGGGCGAAAGCGGCAACGAATGCGACGTACGCCAGGCGATGGAAGCCGCGCCACTGTCCGAGCGTCAGAGACGAGCGCATCCAGGTGGAGCTGAGCACGATCAGGATCAGTTGGAACGAGATGGTGCCGAGGCCGATCGCCACGCGTCCATAGGACACGCCGAATGGGATGAGAAGGTCGAGCACTCCGATCTGCGCGTAACGGTCGAACAGCAGCGCGACGACGTGCGCCAGGCCGAGCGGGATCCAGAGGACCGTCAGGAAGCCGTGGACCACACGCACGCCGCGGTTGTGCGAGAGCCACGCGAACGTTCCGGTGCGGAGGGCGATGCCGGTGAGCACCGAGAGGGTGAGCGCGACGAGCGAGGCGGTCCCCGTCGAGCGCGCGAGGACCCAGATGAGCTCGAGGGTCACGGCAGGATCACGACTGCTTCGTGCGCGTGACGGGCGTCGTTGTCGTAGTCGTCACCGAGCTGCGCACCGTGGTGCGCGACGTCAGCACCGTCGCCGGCGCGGTCGTGGGAGCGGGTGTCGCGGTGGCGACGGGTGCGGCGGCAGCGGCGGCAGGGGCGGCGGGTTGAAGCGGTGCGTTCGTAGCGCGCAGATTCCCGCTCGCGAAGATGGTCATCGCGCCGAAGCTGCTGAGCGTTATCGCCGCCGCGAGCGTACGCAGCGCGAGGGTCGAGGCGATGAGGGGCTTCCTGGCGCGGCGCGGCGGTCGAGCTGTCATGTCAATAGGGGAACATCCGCGGTCGGCGCGCGCATGAAAAGCCTTTAAGAAGCGGTCACGAGGCTCCCCGCGAGCCGTAGGCGAAAGCGCGCGCCACCACCGCTCGCCTGCTCGAGCGTCACCGATCCCCCGTGCGACTCGGCGACATCCTTCACGATCGATAGACCGAGTCCCGAGCCAGGAAGCGCGCGCGCGTTCGCGGCACGCCAGAAACGATCGAAGACCCGCGGCGCGTCCTCGGCGGCGACACCCGGCCCATGGTCGCGGACCGTCACCTCGCCGCCCGTCACGGCAACTTCGACGATGCCGCCGGCGGGGCTCCACTTGCCGGCGTTGTCGAGGAGATTGGTCACGGCGCGCGTCAGGCGCGGTCGAACACCGCGGATCGTCGTCTCCTCGAGCACCGCGTCGAAGCGCACGCGCGGATAGCGGCCGCGCACATCGGTGATCGCCGCGGCGACGACCTCGTCGAGCCGGACGTCCTCGATCGGCAGCGTCGCGTGTTCGTCACGCGCGAGGTCGATGAGATCGCCGACCAGCGTCGAGAGCCGCTCCATCTGGCCGACGAGCTCGACGAGCACCTGCTGGCGCTCCGCGGGATCGAAGGGCTGTCCGCGCGCGAGCAGCTCGAGGTTGGTGCGGAGGCTGGTGAGCGGCGTGCGCAGCTCGTGGGAGGCGTCGGCGACGAGCTGGCGCTGCTGGCGGAGCGAGATCTCCAGCGCGGTGAGCATGCCGTCGAAGGACGCGGCCAGGCGCGCCATCTCGTCATTACCCGTCATCGCGACGCGCCGGGACAGGTCGCGTGTCCGCGTGACGTCGTTCACGGTCTCGCTCAGGCGGCGAAGGGGCGTCAGCACGACGCGACTGATGAGCGCCCCAAGGAACGCGGCCAGAAATGTCGCTGTGATGGCGAGACCGATCAGCGCGAAGCGCGTGCTCGCGAGCGCTGCATCGATCTCGGTCAGGGGACGAGCGACTTCTAGGGCGCGGCCCGGCGTGAAAGGCACGGCATAAACGCGGAAGTGGCCTTTCGCCGTCGTCACATCGGCGTAGGCGTCCGGTACCTTGCCGCTCGCCACGGCGCGCACCTCGCTCGTCACGAGCTCGGGCGACTGGCCGGCCTGCGGGTCGGAGCCGACGACATTCCCGGACGTGTCCACGATCTGCGCGAAGATGTCGGCGCGGCCCGAGAGCAACACCTGGCCGCCGCCTCGATCGCCGAAACGGTCGTCAGGGCGCGGGCCGCCGACGCGCGCCGTGTTCGCGGTGGTCTTCAGCGTGTCGTCGAACGCGGCCTGGATCTGCTGCTGGACCATGAGGTACATGACCGCGCCCGCAGCGATCGCGGCGACCGCGACGGCCGCTGTAGTGAGGAGGGTCACGCGAAGCCGGAAGGTCATGCTTCCCTCAGTACGTAGCCGACGCCGCGCATGGTGTGGATGATCCGCGGCTCGCCGAGCTTGCGACGGAGATAACCGATGTACACGTCCAGCGAGTTCGAGTCAGGCCCGAAGTCGTAGCCCCACACGCGGTCGAAGATGACGTCGCGGCTGAGCACGCGCTTCGGATTGGCGAGGAAGAGCTCGAGCAGCTGGTACTCGGTGCGCGAGAGCTGGATATCGCGATCGCCGCGGCGGCAGGTCATCGCGTCGCGGTCGAGGACGACGTCCGCGAAACGGAGCGTTCCGTGCGACTGGCCTGCCTGCGGCGCGCGGCGCTCGAACGCGCGCAGGCGCGCCAGAAGCTCGTCGAGGGCGAACGGCTTGACGAGGTAGTCGTCGGCGCCGGCGTCGAGGCCCTCGACGCGCTCGGTCACCGCCGCGCGCGCGGTGAGCATCAG
>JBDTMY010000174.1:0-17266 GCA_039934015.1 Chloroflexota bacterium
ACCGTTCACGCGCGAGTCGCTGCTGGCAGCCATCGAATCAACGCTCGCAGGGAGCACCTAGCAAGGGCGGGCCGAAACGTTTCACGAATCCTCGTGCGGAGGTACGTTCCGTGGTCCGTCCATCCGCGACCGGCCTCGCGACCGCGTTCTACCGCCTCTATCTCCTCGAATCCCTGGCGTCGACGAACGCGCGTCCGGCGGCGCTGCTCGCGGCCATCTCCGCGGAGCGCCTTCCGCTCGCGAGCGGCGCATTCGGCCGAGCGCTGCAGTCCCTGCTCGAAGGCGGCCACCTCGTTCCGGCGCCCGAGGCCGCGGTCGCCCTCACACCACTCGGCGCGGCGGAGCGCGTCGCGGAGCGGGAACGCTGGCGGGCGGTCGTCCCCAGCGTCCTTCGCCTTATCGCCGAGCCCGAGCTGGGACCGCGGCCCGCGCCGACACTCGCGGAAGCGCCGGCGGTCGCCTACCGCACCGCACCGGTCGCCGAGGCGTACCTCGATCGCGTGCTCGTGGGTGCGCTCCGAGAGCGCGTGGCCGACGCGCGCGACGGTGGACGCGCGTTCGCGCTGGTCCTGGGTGTCGCCGATGTGGATGTGCCTTCCGAAGCGACACGACGCGCGATCGTGCATCGGTGCATCCGCGCGACGCTGGGCGGCGCTTCGACACTATTCGGCGGGGACGCGAGTGCGTTCCGGTACGGCGACTGCGGCGTCGCGCTCGTCGCGCCGATCCTCGGCGACGAGGGGCGCGGCGGGCGCAGCGCGACATTGCTTCGGGCGCGGCTTGACGAGCTACTGCGAACGATGACCACGAGCGTGCGTGCCTTCGCCGGCGCGCGCTGGAATGTTCGCGTGGGTCATGCGAGCTGGAGCCGAGACCTGGTGACCACGGGTGCGGTGCTGCGCATCGCGCAGGACGCACTCGCGCGCGACGGCGCAGAGCGGCGTCCGGCGGCCTAGTCCCGGGTGGCGGCTGCGCGCGGCGCAGGACGGTATCAGACGAACGACGAGCTCCGACGATCAATCCCGTCCGCTACGAGGACGCGAGGCGAAGCACCTACGCAGGGTATGCCTGCCGCTCGACCTCCCGCCGCGCGAGCACCTCATTCGTCGGACCCACCTCCTCGATGACCCCGTGCCCGTAGAGCACGACGCTGTCGGCCAGGCTTCTGACGTCAGCGACATCGTGGGTGACGAGGATCATCGGCACCTGCGTCCGCACCTGGATGGCGCGCAGCTGCTCACGGAGCCGGTCCCGGACAAATGAATCGATCGCGGCGAACGGCTCGTCCAGGAGGACAAGGTCCGGGCGTGGCGCCAACGATCGCGCGAGCGCGACGCGCTGCTGCTGACCGCCGGAGAGCTCGTGTGGACGCCGGTCCGCCAGATCCGCGAGGCCGACCATCTCCAGCAACTCCTTCTCGCGTGCCGCCCGATCCCTGGTCGAAAGCGCGTGCAGCCCGTAACCGATGTTCGCGGCGGCGCTGAGATGCGGGAAGAGCGCGTAGTGCTGGAAGACGTAGCCGATCCGCCTGTCGCGAGTCGCGAGATCGGTGCCGGAGCTGCTGTCGAAGAGCACGCGCTGTCCGAGCGCAACGCGGCCGCGCGCCGGCGCGAGCAGTCCCGCGATGCAGCGAAGCGTCAGCGTCTTGCCGGATCCGGACGGACCGAACAACGCTGTGATCCCGGCGGGTGCGGCGAACGCAACATTCAGATGGAAGGACCCGAGGGTCCGCTCGACAGCCACATCGACGATCACCAGCGCGCTCCCCGGCCGACGCGGGCCAGAAGCAGCAGCGCGGCACCGGCGATGGCACCGAGCGCCAGGGCCATCGAGGTCGCCTGTTCGAGCCGACCCGCCTGCACGGCGTCGTAGATCGCGATGCTGGCGGTCTGCGTGCGCCCCGGTATGTTGCCCGCCAGCATCAGCGTCGCGCCGAACTCGCCGATCGCGCGCGCGAAGCAGAGCGCGATCCCGGCGGCGATCCCGCGCCATGCAAGCGGCGCCGTCACGGTGAGAAAGATGGCGAACTCGCGTCGTCCCAACGTCCGCGCGGCCTCCTCGTAGGCCACATCGAGCTGTTCGAAGCCTCCCTGTGCGGCACGCACGAGAAAGGGCGTCGCGGCGACGAAGGCCGCGACGACCGCCGCGGCCGGAGTGAACACGAGACCCTCGCCGAACAGCGCTTGGATCACGGGATCGACCGGACCTTGCCGTCCCAAGAAGACCAGCAGTGCGTACCCGAGCACTGTCGGCGGCAGGACCATGGGAAGGACGATCAGCACCGAGATGACATCGCGACCCGGGAAGCTCTTGCGAGCGAGCACCCATGCGAGCGGAACACCGACGCCTATCCCGAGGGCGGTGGCAAGAGCTGCGACCCGCAGCGAAAGCCCCAGAGGCGCCAGATCCACGCGGCCCTAGCCTTCGCCCGGGAGCGTGAATCCGTACTTCTTCATGATCGCCCGCCCCGCCGCTCCGTTCACGAAGGCAAGGAAGTCGCGCGCTTGCGCGGGCTGCCGCGTGCGGGCCAGGACCCCCATCGACTGCGCGATCGGATCGTGGAGCGCTGCGTCGACCAAGGTGTAACGGGTCCCCGGCGCTCCGATGGCAAGCGAGAGCGCAACGATGCCGGCGTCCGCATTACCCGTCGCGACGAACTGGAAGGTCTGTGAGACGTTCTCGCCGAGCACGAGCCTGGGCTGAGCCGCGGACCACATTCCGGCGCGCATCAACGCATCGCGCGCGGCACGGCCGTATGGCGCGTGATCCGGATTCGCGATCGCGATCCTTCGGAGATCGGCGCGAGCGAGATCCTGCAACGTCGTGACCGGCGCCAGCCCGGCGCGCTCGACGAGCACGATCCGTCCGATGGCGTACAGCTGACGCGTGCCAGCGAGCACAAGCCCCTTCTGCTCGAGGCCAACGAGGTAGCTCTCGTCGGCGGCAAAGAACACGTCGGCCGGCGCACCGTTCTCGATCTGCTGGCTGAGCGTCCCGGTCGATCCGAAGCTGATGGTCGGCTTCAGGTGCCCGGCGGTCGCGAACGCACTCGACACCTCCGCAAGCGCAAGCTGAAGATCGGACGCCGCGAAGACGATGAGCTCGCTCTCGGCGGATGGCGACGCGGTAAAGGCCGGGGATGGCACGCCTGGGTCGCAACCGGCAAGTACGGCGATGGCCGCGATGAGGACGAGCGATCTGCGCACGATCCTTCCCTAATCGCGGTCGGCGCTCGACGATCGGGAGCGACGCGCGATCTCGACCACCACATTCGTGGACTTCACCGCGCACACCACGGCCACGCCGGGACGCAGCGCGAGCTCTGTCGCCGCTTCCGCCGTCATCAGGCTGACGAGCCGGTGGGGACCCGCCTGGACCTCGACGACGGCCGCGACCCGGTCCTTCTCCACGCGCGTGACGATCCCGGCGAAGCGGTTGCGCGCGGACTGCGCGACGATCGGTCGCTCGCGGCCCTCTTTCTGGCGCTCGGCCTGGAGACGTCGTACCTCGGCCAGTGCGATGAGGCGCTGTCCCCCGGCGGATCGGCGGACCTTGACCTCTCCGGTAGCCGCCCAGCGCCGCAGGGTGTCGACGGAGATCCCGAGCACCTCGGCGGCTTCCCCGACGCGGAGCGCTCCATCCATAGGTACTTGCGGCTTCTTAGCCATGAATACCTAGGTATATCACAACGGATGCCCCACTCCGAGGCGCCGGCCCCTCCGCCCTGTGACGCATTCGGGCCGCCGGTGCGCGCTTCTAGACTCCAGGCGATGCCCACCAGTCCCAGCGCCGCGCGCGCGGCGACTTCGACCCTCACCGTCGATGAAGCGCTCGACCGCATCCTCGCGCGCATCGCGCCGCTCGAACCGGCAGAGGTCGGGCTTCTCGACGCGCTCGGCGCCGTCCTCACCGAGGACGCTGCCGCCGATCGCGATGTGCCGCCGTTCCGCAACTCCGCGATGGACGGCTACGCGGTCCGTGGGGCGGACGTCAGGCAGGACGGTGTGTCGCTGCGGGTCGTCGGCTCGGTCGCCGCGGGCTCGGTGCCCGACCGCGGGGTCGGGCCCTCCGAGGCGATGCGCATCATGACCGGCGCTCCGATGCCGGACGGCGCGGACACCGTGGTCCGCGTCGAGGACACCGACAACGGCGTGGAGACGGTGACGATCCACAAGGCGACGCCGCACGGCATGGCGGTCCGGCAAGCGGCCGAGGATCTGCGCCGCGGCGAGGTCGTGCTAACGCGCGGAACGTTGCTGCGGCACGCCGAGATCGGGATCCTCGCGTCGGTCGGTCTCGCGAAGGTGAACGTCGTACGCCGGCCGAACGTCGCCGTGCTTTCGACGGGAGACGAGCTTGTCGATGTCGACCAGCAGCCCGGACCGGGGCAGATCCGCGATGCGAACCGCTACTCGCTCGCGGCCGCGGTCCGGGCGACCGGTTGCGCGGCGTTCGAGCTCGGTATCGCGCGCGACTCGGCCGACGACCTGCGCCATGCGCTGGGCAACGCGGCCTTCGGCGATCTCGTCGTGACCAGTGGCGGCGTGTCCGTCGGCGACCACGATCACGTCAAGCCGGTCGTGAACGCGATGGGGCAGATGGACTTCTGGTCGATCGCGCTCCGGCCCGGACGACCGCTCGCATTCGGCGAGCTGCGCACCAAGCGCGGAGCTGTTCCGATCTTCGGCCTACCAGGGAATCCCGTGTCGGCGCTCCTCACGTTCGAGCTCTTCGTGCGACCGGCGCTCCTGAAGATGTCGGGCCGGACGAAGCTGCATCGCCCACGCGTCGCGGCGCGCCTGCTCGATCGGGTCGAGAAGCCGACCGGCCTGCGCGTGTTCGCGCGCGGGATCTACGACGAATCGGCCGGGACGGTCCGCTCCACCGGTCCGCAGGGCTCGGGGATCCTCCGTTCGATGTCCCTCGCCAACAGCCTCATCGACCTGCCTGAGCCGATCTCGTCGGCGGGGCCTGGCGACACCGTGACCGTCGTGCTGACCGATCGACCGGAGGACCACTAGCGTGCCGGCGCGCAAGCGTTCGTCCCCGGGTCCCAAGGGCAAGACGCTCACCCACATCGACGAGCGCGGCGCGGCGCGGATGGTCGACGTCGGCGCGAAGGCCGTGACCGAGCGACGCGCGACCGCGCGCGGCATGCTGATGCTGTCGAGCGAAACGCTCGCGCTCGTGCGAGACGGAAGGACACCCAAAGGCGATGTGCTCGCGAGCGCGCGCGTCGCGGGGATCATGGCGGCGAAGAAGACCTCGGAGCTGATCCCACTGGCGCATCCGCTGCCGATCACGCACGCGAGCGTCGAGCTCGTCATCGAGGCCAAGGGCATCGCGATCGAGGCCACCGTCGCGACTACGGCGCAGACCGGCGTCGAGATGGAGGCGCTCACCGCGGTCGCAGTCGCGGGTCTCACGCTGTACGACATGCTGAAAGCGATCGAACGCGGCGCTCGACTCACCGACGTGCGCCTCGTGGCGAAGAGCGGCGGGCGAAGCGGGGAGTACCGGGCGCCGTGAGCACCGTGCGGGCCGCGATCATCACGGTCAGCACCAGAGGCGCGGCGGGTCAGCGAGCCGACGAGAGCGGACCGGCGATGCGTGAAGCGCTCGTCGCCGCCGGCCATGAGGTCGTCCACGCCGATCTCGTGCCCGACGACGTCGGCGGTGTCGCAAATGCGATCCTCAGCGCGATACGCGCGGGCGCGAACGTCGTGCTCACCAGTGGGGGCACCGGGCTCTCGCCGAACGACGTGACGCCGGAGGCGACGCGGCGCGTGATCGACCGCGAGGTGCCCGGGATCGCGGAGGCGCTGCGCGCGCGATCGCTCGAGAAGACGCCACACGGCATGCTCTCGCGCGGCGTCGCCGGCGCCGTTGGCGCCACGCTCGTCGTGAACCTACCGGGTTCGCCGCGCGCGGTGCGCGAATCACTCGAATTGCTCCTGCCGGTCCTCCCCCACGCGATCGAGCTTCTCGCAGGCGCGAGCGGCGAGACCGGTCACGCACGCGGTCGCGCATAGGTGAGGCTCGCGGTCCACCCGGAGGTCGCCGCGGCGCTCGCCGCGCGCCGAGCCGTCGTCGCGCTCGAGTCCACGGTCATCGCGCACGGCCTGCCGAGACCGCAGAACCTCACGGCCGCGCGCGCTCTCGAGGAGGAGATCCGCGGTCTTGGCTCGACGCCGGCCACGATCGCGATCGCGAACGGCCAGGCTGTCGTCGGCGCCGACGAGGCGCTACTGACGCGGCTCGCAGAGGACCCCGCGGTCGCGAAGGTCTCGCTCCGCGACCTCGCACCGGTGCTCGCCCGGCGCGGGTTGGGTGCGACGACGGTCGCGGCGACGGTGGAGATCGCGGCCCGTGCCGGTATCGCTGTGATGGCCACCGGCGGGATCGGCGGCGTGCACCGCGGCGCCGAGCGCTCCTTCGACGAATCAGCGGATCTGGGAGCGATCGCGCGGTATCCGGTATGCGTGGTCTGCGCCGGCGCGAAGCTCGTGCTCGATCTGGCACTCACGCTCGAGCGACTCGAGACGCTCGGCGTCCCGGTCGTGGGCTATGGCACCGACGAGCTACCAGCGTTCTACGTTCGCTCGAGCGGTCTGCCACTCCCCCATCGCGTCGACGACGCCCTCGCGGCTGCGCGCATCGCGCGCGAGCAGCTCGCGCGCGGCGCCGGCATCGTCATCGCCGTCCCGATCGCGGCGAACGACGCGCTCGACCGGCGCGAGGCCGAGGCCGAGGTCGCGCGCGCGCTCGCTGCGGCCGAGCGGCAGGGCATCCGCGGCGCCGCGCTCACGCCGTTCCTCCTGGGACAGGTGAGCGACGCGACCGGCGGGCGCAGCCTCGCGGCGAATCTCTCGTTGCTGCGGTCGAACGCGCGCGTCGCGGCGCAGATCGCCCTGGCGCTCGCGATCACCTGAGCGCCGCGAGGTTCGCGATCCAGCTGACGAGCAGCGGCACGAGCATCACGGCGATCAGGACCCACCCCAGCCAGCGGTAGCGCCGCGGTCGCGGCGGCGACGAGCCGGCGGGTGCGAGCGCATCCTGTGCGCGCTCGACATCGGCGACGGCGACGAGGAGCTCGAACGCGCCGGTCGGCGCGAGGACACGTATTGGCACGGTCGACCTTGGCAGGCCCAGCGATGCCTGGAAACGCACACGCGCAGCGATACCGATCGATCGCAGGTAGCCTGCTGCGGTCTCAGCGTCGAGCTCGTCCTCGAACCGGGCGGCGATGGCCTCGGCCATGACCTAGCGCCGCGAGTCGAAGCCCAGCATCTCGCGCATGCGCACGTATCCGACGACGGACTCCCGATAAAGGACGCCGACCAGCGTCCCACGATCGACGACGGCGAGGAGTGGAACGTCGCCGCTCCCGAAACGGTCGAGCGCCGCGACGAGCTGGTCGTCCGGTGCCACGACCGCAAGTTCGGAAACGGGCGTCATGACCGCGTCGACCGGCGTGGTCGCCCATTGGTCCTGCTCGATCTTGCGCAGGTCAGCGATCGTGGCGAGGCCGACGAGCTTGTCGTGCGCGACGACCGGGATCGCCTGCAGATTGTGCGGCAGGACGATGTCGCGGATGAGCTGCCCTATCGGGATGCCCGCGGGCGCCGACCGGAAGTCGGTAGTCATGAGCTGACCGACGCGCACGTTGCCCACGGTGGCCGTGACGCGCTCCTGCTGCAGCGACGCGCTCGCGAGATTGAAGAGGAAGAATGCGATGACCCAGAACCAGAGCCCGGTGGGCTGTCCCTCCCGGAACGCCAGGTTCGCACCGAGAGCGAAGAGGAGGACGGCGACGGCCTGGCCGCCACGGGCCGCGACCTTCGTCGCAAAGGAACGGTTGCCGCCGACGGCCCAGATCGCCGAGCGTAGAACGCGGCCCCCGTCCAGCGGAAAGCCGGGCACGAGATTGAACAAAGCGACCGCGAAGTTGATCTGGGCCAGGTAGTCGGTGATCGCCAGAACTGGCAACAGCGCGGGAGCCGAATTGATGGAGCCGAGCAGCACCTGCGTGATGACGAACGCGGCCGCCGCGATGACGAGGCTGGTGAAGGGGCCGGCGGCGGCCATGAGGAACTCCGACTTGGCGGTCGCGGGCTCCTTGGTGAGGCTCGCGACGCCGCCAAGGATGAACAAGGTGATCGAGGACACGGGCAGCTGGAAACGGCGCGCCACCACTGCGTGCGCGAGCTCATGCGCCACGACGGAAGCGAAGAAGAGCAGCGCGGCGATCGCGGCCGCGGCCAGCGCCTTCAGCTCCGACGACGGGAAAATGACGAAGAACTGCTGCTCCGCGAGGTTGATCGTGATCAGGAAGAAGATCAACAGCCACGAGATGTGTATCCGGATGTCGATGCCGAGAATGCGCGCGATACGGAACGATCCGGGCACCAGGCGAGCATACCCGCGA
Source organism: Chloroflexota bacterium (assembly GCA_039934015.1). Classification (GTDB taxonomy): domain Bacteria; phylum Chloroflexota; class Limnocylindria; order P2-11E; family P2-11E; genus CF-39. The sequence goes on from JBDTMY010000174.1 coordinate 8,429, forward strand.
TACTTGAGGCGGATGAGGACGATGTTGGACGAGCGCCACCGACGCCGCGAGGCGTGACCGACGTAGCCACCGGCCGCTTCGGCACGCTGGAGATCCACCCCGACGTGTCGCGCGCGATCGATGAGCTGGGCTTCATGGCGCCCACGCCGGTGCAGCAGGAGGCCATTCCGGTGCTGCGCGCCGGGCGCGACCTGTTCGCGCAGGCGCAAACGGGCACGGGTAAGACCGCCGCGTTCGCTATCCCGATCATCGAACGCATCGATCCCGATGAGAAGCGACCGCAGGCGATGGTCGTGGTGCCGACGCGGGAGTTGGCGGTCCAGGTGACCCGCGAGTTCGGTGCGCTGGGCAAGTACCGGCACACGCACGAGGTCGCGATCTACGGCGGTGTCCCCTATGGCCCACAGGAGCGCGCGCTAAAGCGCGGCGTGCCGATCGTCATCGGCACCCCCGGCCGCCTGCTCGACCACATCGAGCGCGGCACGCTTTCGCTCGACGGTATCCGCATCGTCGTTCTGGACGAGGCCGACCGGTTGCTCGACATGGGCTTCGCGCCCGACGTGCGCAAGCTGCTGCGGCTGTGCCCGACGAAGCGCCAGACCGCCCTCTTCTCCGCGACGCTTTCAGGCGAGATCCGCGATCTTGCTCACCGCTTCACAAAGGATCCGGCGCAGATCGCGATCGATCCAGGTCAGATGAACCTGGAGGCGATCGAGCAGGTCTACGTCGAGGTGCTCGACCGGGACAAGCCCAAGGCGCTGGCTGAGCTGCTGCGCCGATGGGAGACCGACCAGGTGCTCGTGTTCCGACACACCAAGCGCGGCGTCGACAAGCTCTTCGACGACGTCAAACGACGTGGGCAGAAGGTGGCGGCGATCCACGGTGATCTGTCCCAGCGCGAGCGCGAGCGGACGATGGACCAGTTCCGGAGCGGCGAGATCAAGGTCCTGATCGCGACCAACCTTGCCGCGCGCGGCCTGCATGTCGAGGACATCAGCCACGTGATCAACTACGACCTCCCCGAAGACGCGGAGACATTCACGCACCGCGTCGGCCGCACCGGTCGCGCCGGCGAGGCCGGTGTCGCGGTCACGTTCGTTGGCGAGTGGGACCTGGACGAGTTCGAGCGCCTGCGCAGCAAGGCCGGGGTGCCGTTCCGCCGCGAGGTGCTCGAGCTGTACGGGCGGTAGCGTGGCGGACTGCGCCTTCTGCGCTGTGGTGAGCGGCGCGGAGCACCACGCGGTCTACCGCGACGAGCAGGTCGTCGCGTTCCTCGACCATGCACCGGTGTACCTGGGACACACGCTCGTCGTGCCCGCGCGTCATTACGACACACTCGACGACATGCCCGAGGGCGACGTCGCTCCGATATTCCTCCTGGCGCGCCGCCTCTCGATCGCGTTCCGCACAGCGCTGGGCGCGGACGGTTCGTTCGTCGCGGTGAACACCCGTATCAGCCAGAGCGTGCCCCACGTCCACGTGCATGTCCTGCCGCGGCGCAAGGGCGATGGCCTCTTCTCGCCAGGTCGAGGCATGTGGGTACGACGGCGGTATTCGGGGAGCGAAGCGGAAGAGATCTCTGGAAAGCTACGGAGCGCGCTCGCGGGCTAGCCGACGAACTCCCGCGCGGTCTGCTCCCAGAGCTCGCTCATGAGTCGCAGCGTCTCTTGATCCACCCGTTCGTCGTTCCCGTGGAACATCCTCGCGAACTGCCCGAACGGGATCTTGTCGCTCATCAGCCCGTAGCCATACGACACGACGCCCTTGCGGCGGAAGAAGCGCGCATCCGTGGCGCCGACGATCAGGAACGGCACCGTCGTGGAGCTCGGGATGAGCCGCTGCGTGACCCGCGTGAGCGCGTCCCATAGCGGCGTGTCGATGGGCGACGAGCTGGCCGGGTTGCTGCCCTCGAACACGACCTCGACGTCCTTCCAAAGGTCGCCGATCGCGTCTCGCAGCATCTTCCGGACGCCTTCACCGTCATCGCCCGGCAGAGTGCGGATGTCGATGTCGACCTCCGCGCTGTCGGGGATCACGTTCACCTTGACGCCGCCATGCGCGATGTTGGGGGAGAACGTGGTCCGTGTGGCGGCGTAGAGCATCGGCTGCGTGCCCTCGGGTGCGCGTTCGAGCGCCACGTCGAAGGCCGCCGGACTCGTGAGCGCCATGCGCTCGACCGTTCCCAGGTCGATGCCTTCGACGAACGCGCGCCACAGCTCGGCCAAATGCAGCGGCGCCTTGTACCGCGCTACGCGCGTGATGACCTCGGATGCTTTGACGAGCGCGTTGTCAGACTTGAACGGCATCGAGCCGTGGCCGGGCGTTCCCTTCACGCGCAGCCGCGTCCACTGCGAGCCTTTCTCCGCGGTCATGATCGGCAGCTTCGCGCCCCTCCCGAGCGGGAAGCGGGCGCCACCGAACTCGGTGACCAGGAAGTCGCTCTTCACGTCGTCCCACGCGTTCTCGGTCAGCCACTGCGCGCCGTGCGTCCCGAGCGCTTCCTCGTCCGCGACTGCGGAGTAGATGAACGTGCCTTTCGGCCGGAACCCGCCGGTGACCAGGCGGCGCACCGCGACGGCCATCGACGCGGTGACGTCGAGCATGTCGATCGCGCCGCGGCCCCAAACCTCGCCGTCGATGACCTCGGCGCCGAATGGATCGTGACGCCAACCCGCACGCGTCACGGGCACCACGTCGGTGTGTCCCATGAAGTGGAGGGACGGCGCCTTGGGATCCGATCCCTCGATCCGCAGGACGAGACTGCCACGGCCCGGCTGCGGCTCGTAACGCTTGATCTCCACGCCAGGCGCCTGGAGATAGCTCGCGAGGGTGTCGGCACTTCGGATCTCGTGACCGGACGATACGGTGCCGTCGTTCACGCACTCGTTCTTGATGAGCTGCTGCAGGAGGTCGGTCGTCTCCTGCATCACGGTCGCCACGCCGGAGACTCTAGTCCAGCTCGACGCTAAGCCGGGGTCACCTCGCGCGCGAGCTCCTTGCGAATGACCTTGGTCGCCTCGACGACGACGCGGCACTTCTCCTCGGACTCTTCGACCGTTCGCGTCTTCAGGCCGCAGTCGGGATGCGGCAAGAGCCGCTCCTTAGACACGTGCCGCAGGCCCTTGCGGATCCCTTCGGCGGCCGCCGCGACGGTCTCGGTCTCATGCGAGTGCACATCGACGATCCCGATCGCGAGCTCCTTCGTGAACGGATCCTTGTTGAAGAGCTCGAGCCAACGGTAGCCATAGTTCGCCATCGCGAGATCGAGCTGATCCACGGGCAGCTCGAGGACCTTCGGGTAGATCGCGGCGAAGTCCCCGTAGCAGATGTGCGAGATCGTCTTTGCGTCGAGGTTCTGCGTGACGACGCCCATGGCTTCGATCGCGATATCGATCTCTTCCGGACGCGCGTGGATCGCGGGCTCGTCGATCTGGATGTAGCGCGCGCCGGCGGCCTGCAGGTCCTCCGCCTCCTGGCGCACGACTTCCGCCAGCGCCAGCGCCGCATCGCGGCGCGTCTTGTAGGCCTCGTTGTACGACCAGTCGAGCATCGTGTACGGCCCGGTCAGCATCCCCTTGACCGGACGGTCCGTGAGTGACTGCGTATAGCGAAACCAGTCGACCGTCATAGGCTTTGGGCGCGCCACCTTCGAGGCGATGATCGGCTTGTGGTAGTAACGGTTGCCATACGAGCGCACCAGGCCGCCGATGCGGAAGCCCTCGAGACGCTCCGCGAAGTACGCGACCATGTCGCCGCGGTACATCTCACCGTCGACGAGGATGTCGATATCGAGGCGCTCCTGACGTCGGATCCACTCCTCGGTCGCCTTGCGCTCGAGCTCGGTCAGCTCCGGCTCGCCGAGCTTGCCCCGCGCGTGCGCGTTGCGCGCCTTCTGCAGGTAATCGGGCTTGCCGAACGAGCCGACGGTCGTCGTCAGCAGGATCTGATCACTCATGCCTTCACCCCTCCGGTCGCGCGCGCCGCCGCCACGAGCACCTTGAGCTTTTGTACCGCGACATCGTGCGGCAGGTATTCGAGGCCCGTTGTTGGCGCGAGCCACAGATAGTCCCCGGGGATCTGCTTGAGCGCGGCCTCGATGAGGTCGATCAGCTCGCGCTCGGTCTCGACGCGGGTGTTGCGCGCATCGACGATACCGAGAACGACGATCTGGCGGAGCGTGTTGAGCTTGTCGAGGGCGTGCGTGTCGCGGCTCCGGACGTCAATGCCGACCTGCGCCACGGGGAACGCCGCCAGCGCGTCGAGTAGCGGATCGGCCGGGAAGAAGTACGTCTGGAGCGCGAGCGGCACGCCGGCCACGGCGAGACGCTCGATGGCCGCCCGCGCGAGCGCGAAGTGCTCGGGGTGCGCGACCAGCGCAGGCTCCTCGACGTCGACGAGCGTTGCGCCCGCTGCGCCAAGGCCGCGGATCTCTGCCGCGATCGCGTCGGCGACAGCCAGCGTGCGGTCTTCGAGCGACCGGTAGTGGCGGTCTTCGGCAAGGGTCGCGAACGTCAGCGGACCGCACACGGCCGCCTTCAGCCCCCCGCGAGCCACGCCGCGCGCGAATTCGAAGTCGCGCACCAGCGTTGTGCCGTCGGTGGTGATCGGCCCGGTGATGACCGGCTGCCGGAAGTACGTGTTGTTGTCGTAGAAGCGCTCGAGCGGTCCGCGGTCGCAGCCATTCCATGCGCGCGCGAACGGCGCGAGCAGATCGTCCCAGCGGACCTGACCGTCGTTGATCACGTCGACGCCTGCCCAATTCAGCTCGCCGATCGCCCACCGCGTGCTCTCATCGAGCACACCGGAGAGGCCGTCACTGTCGAGCTCACCGCGGTCGTGGCGGTGCAGCGCGCGACGCAGGTCTTGATGGTCGTCGGAGATCTTGGGGTACGCGCCGATCACGGTGGTCTTCATGCGTTCGACTCCTTCACCTTCGGTCGTGGCAACAGGCCCGCGCGCTCCGCGACGAGCGGAACGGCCTCGGGCCATTCGATCGCGTAGATGTGCACGCCGTGAACGCCGGGCAACGCGCGGAGTGACTTGACGGTCTCGACTGCGATGGCGATGCCCTCCTGCTCACCGTCGGCCGACTTCTTCAGACGGTCGAGGACGTTCTTCTCGAGCGCGATCCCGGGCACGCGCGCCAGGCGTTCGGCTTGATCGGCGGATCTGAGCACAAGGACGCCGGCGATGACGGCTGCCTCGCGCCCACCACCGATGCGCCGGAGCTCGGCCAGCCACTGGCTGAACGTCGCGAGATCGAAAACAGGCTGCGTTTGGACGAAGTCCGCGCCGGCGTTGATCTTCTCGACCGTCTTCTCGAGGTCCGCCGACATCGGTTTGGTGAACGGCGACGACGTGGCGCCGATAAAATATTCCGGCGCCTGGCGGATCTCGTCGCCCGATAGGAACTTGTGATCGTCGCGCATGGTGACGGCCATCTTGATGAGACCGACGCCATCGAGATCCTTTACGTGCACGGCATCGGGGTGATTCCCGTGCTTTGGATCGTCGCCGCTCATGAACAGGAAGTTGTCGAGGCCCAGTGCCGCCGCGCCGAGGAGATCGGCCTGCAGCGCGATGCGATTTCGGTCACGCCCGGTGATCTGGACGACGGGCTCGACGCCTGCCTCCCGGACAAGCAGTGCGGCTGGTATCGCGGCCATCGCCGGGACGCTTCGGTTGCTGTCGGTCACATTGACGGCATCGACGTTCCCTTTGAGCACGCCCGCTCTCCGTTTCACAGCGTCTCCGGACGCGCTCTTCGGCGGATTGAGCTCGGCGGTCACGACGAACTCGCCTTGCCGGAGAAGCGCTGCGAGGTTGCTCAAATGAAAAACGACCTCTCTATATTCAAGAGAAGTCGCCCTTTACGGGTCGACCCTTCTCTCATCTTTCCCTGTTCCACAGGGCCGGAGTTGGCACCGTAGCGGGCCTCCGCTGGTTGCCGAGGCGTCATCGGGCCGTTCCCTCAGCCTCTTCTGGATGAAAAATGGATCGCGCCTGAACTTTCGCGGAATCGTAGCACGTACACTTTCGCCCCCATGGCCAAGCGTCTCGTCGACCGGACCTTGCGCGCGTTCAGCGACGACCTGTCCTCCGAAGCTCCGGTCCCCGGCGGAGGCAGCGCGGCGGCGTACTCGGGTGCGCTCGGAGCGGCCCTCGCAGCAATGGTCGCTCGTATCGCGGCGAAGAAGTCGGATGACAGCTGGTTCGCGGATTACGTCGCGGAGATGGACAACCTGCGCGCTGATTTCCTCCGTTTGGTCGACGATGACAGCGCGGCGTACAGCGGCGTGATGGAGGCGATGAAACTCCCAAAGACGAATGACGACGAGAAGCGCGAGCGCACCGAGCGTATCCAATCCGCGCTGCTCGCCGCCTCGCGTGTCCCGCTCGAGGTGGCAAAGACGAGCCGCCGGCTTCTGGATGCGTGCGAGCGCGGGATCGCGAAGTCGACTCCCGCAACGGCGAGTGACATCGGCGTGGGCGCGCTGATGGCCGAGGCGGGGCTGCGCGGCGCGTCGTTGAACGTGATGATCAATCTCGCATCCGTGAAGGACCCCGCGCAGGTCAAGGCCCTGTCGGAGGACCTCGACCGCGCGCTCGACGGCGCTGAAGCGCAGCGGAAACGGATCACGGACTTCGTCGAGACGCGCATCGCGCGCTGATGCGACTGCTGCACGGGCGACCGCTCGCGGAGCGGTTGAACGCGCGCTCGCGTGAACGATCCGACAGCCTGCATGCCCGCGGCATCAAGCCCACGCTGGCAACGATCTCAGTAGGCATCGATCCGGCGGCGAACACATACCTCGAGCGACTCGTCCGCGGCGGTACGACCGTCGGCATCGCCGTCCGCGACGTCTCGCTTAGCCGAGACGCGACCGAGGAGACGGTCATCGCGGAGCTCGATCGCGCCAGCCGCGATCGCGCGATCCACGGCGTCCTGCTGCTCACACCGCTTCCTGGAAAGCTTGACGAGGGCCATCTGGTGGATCACATCGCCCCGCAGAAGGACGTCGAAGGCGTGAACCCCTACAACGTCGGGCTTCTGCTCGATGGCCGTCCGGGGTATGTGCCATCGACCGCGGAGGCGATCGTTGAGCTGCTCAAGTTCCATGAGATACGACTCGCCGGTGTCGAGATCGTCGTCGTCGGCCGCAGCACGGTCGTCGGCCGTCCCGCCGCGGCGCTGCTCCTCAGTGAGGACGCCACCGTGACGGTCGCGCACAAACGGACCTCCGACGTCGCCGCGCTGACACGACGCGCGGCCGTGGTAGTCGTCGCGGTCGGGCGCGCGGGCTTTCTGACCGGCGACATGATCGCGCCGGGCGCGACCGTCATCGACGCCGGCATCAACGTCACGCCGGCCGGTATCGCAGGCGATGTCGATGCCGACAGCGTGGCGAGCATCGCAGGGGCGCTCAGCCCCGTGCCCGGTGGCGTCGGGACCGTGACCAGCGCACTGCTACTGCGGAATGTGCTGACAGCCGCCGAGACGCAGGCCGCGGGCGGCTAGCCCAGGATCGGCTTGAGCACCTCGCTTAGATAGCGCGCTCCGCCCGCAGCGGTGAGAAGCAGGCACATGAACCTCATTCGACCCTCCTAGCGTCGTGACAGCTCAAAAGCGCGACGAGCGTAGCCGAGCGCTTCTTCCGCCAGACCCCGTCGAGATAACACGTCGCTCAGCTCCGCATAGGCCTCCCCCAGCTCGGGACCGGGCCGGTCCTCCAACATCGAGATCGCTTCACGAACTCCTTTCTCGACCTCAGCGACGATCTGCGGCAGTTCAGCGGCTTCGTGCATCTTCAGCGAACGAGCGAGTGCGACCCTCGTCGCGGCACGGAGACCGGTCTCGCCAAGCGCATCCGCACGCGAACGCGCATCGCGAAGTCTGGTTACCCCGGCGCTGCGGTCGCCGCACTCCACCTGAGCCAATCCGGAGATCATCACGATGCGCGTCTCGAGCGCCGGATTGCCGGCATCGTTCGCGAGCCGCGCCGCCTCGTGGAGCGTCGCGATCCCCTTCGCGCAGTGACCTATGGCGATCAGACTGCGCCCGCGCTGAAGGCGGATCTCTGCGACTCGTGACCGATTTCTGATCGATTCGAACAAAGCCTCGCTCTTGCCAAAGTACGCCAGAGCTGCGTCGTAATCCTTGAGCTGGTGGAACGACATTCCGATGGCCGCGAATAGCGATGCGAGCCACTTGGGATCGCCAATGTCGGCGCCCTCGCTCTCCGCCCGCTCGAAGTGCTCGAGCGCAAGAGAAAACTCATTCCGCTGATAGAAGGTCAGGCCCAGGTTGTGCAGCACGTGGACTTTGAGCACCGGGTCCTGCAACTCGCCGCGCGCTATCGCCCGAAGGGCTTCGCTGAAGTGTTCGGCGGCCTCGCCGTAGCTCATCAGAAGATGCAGCGCCATGCCGAGCTGCGCGCGTGTGCGAGCGATGAGCTCGGTGCTTCCGTGCGCCTTGTAGATATCAAGAGCGTTCTGCAGGACGGTTGCGGCTCTCGCGCCGAGGCCCGCCTCCCAGTACGCGCGGCCAAGTGCTCGAAGGACGCCAGCGCGCTCCAACCGCGTCTGCTCGTGCTCGAGCAGCGGCGTGAGGATCTCGACGGCCTCGGTCGCTTTGCCTTCGGCCGTGAGTTGATGCGCGCGCGCTATGGCCACGGCTCGTTCACCTCGCTGTTCTTCGAGCTGACGATCTTCCATGAAGTACGACGCCGGCTTCCCGAGCTTCGTCGCCATGTGCTCGAGAGACTTCATAGCCGGGCGGATCTTGCCCAGCTCGATCGCGCTGACATGGGCCCGCGTGTAATAGGGAGCGCCGAGCTG
>JBDTMY010000175.1:0-5755 GCA_039934015.1 Chloroflexota bacterium
CGCGTCGCAGCTGCCCCAAAACTCCGGCGTGAGCCCGGTGTACGTGGGATTGCGGACCATGTCGCCCCGCTTGCCGTTCTTGATCTCCCATCCGATCTCGGTGCCGAACTGGAAGTTGAAGCGCTTGTCGTCGATGGACCACGAGCGGTTCGTGTCCATGAGGATCCCGTCGTCGGTGTCGGCGATGAGGTCCTCGAGCGTTCCGGCGGACCCCGGCATCACCGACACGTTGGTCATGCGGATGATCGGCACGCGCGCCCAGCCGTCGGCGCGCATCGTTCCGTTCGACCGCGTCCCGAGCGCCGCGGCCGTCTCGCGGCTCATGAGATACCCGACGAAGATGCCATCCTTCACCGCCCAGCCTTCGGTGGCCGGCACACCCTCGTCGTCGAATCCAAAGGTGCCCAGGCCGCCCGGCGCCGTTGCGTCGATGCGGATGTTCACCTGTGGGCTGCCGTAGCGAAAGGTCCCCAGCTTGTCCGGGGTCAGGAACGACGTACCTGCGAAGGCCGCCTCGCTCCCCAGTGCGCGGTCGAGCTCGATCGGATGACCACAGCTCTCGTGGCACTGCAGCGAGAGCTGGTTCCCGCTGAGGATGACGCTCGTGATCGCGTCCTGCGGGCACTGCTTCGCGGAAAGCAGCGCGACGGCCTCTTCCGCGACGCGCTCGGCGTTCCCGATGAGGTCGAGGCGGGTCAGGATCTCCCACCCGCCCGCGTTCTGGTAGCGCAGACCGTCCGGATACGAGCGGATCTGCAGCTCGCCGTTGCCCACCGCCTCCGCAGCGATCCCGCCGCCGACCTCGGTGAGACGCTGCGCTATGTCGGCGCCTTCGCTCGAGACGAACAGCTTGTCCTCGCGCCAGACCGCGTACGCCGCGCGCGTCGTCCGCAGTCCCTTCATCTCGCCCAGCTGCGCCTCGGCGTTGATCAGCAGCTTGATGCGGTCATCGAACGACATCGCGAACGGATCGAAGTCGACCGGCGTCTCGTACGTCCCGCGCACCGCTTCGACCGGCGCGAGCGCCGCCTCGCGTTTCTTCGTTATCGCCGAGGCCTTCGCGACCTCCACCGCCAGCGCGGCGACGCGGTCAGCTTCAGCGGCCGTCACGATCTGCGAGGCGGCGAAGCCCCACGCGCCGTCCGCGATCGCGCGCACGCCGAAGCCGAACGAATCGCTGCGGTCGACGGCCTCGAGACGCCCGTTCTTCACGAGCGCGTTCTCCTCGTCGCGCTGCACGAAGCGCACGTCGGCGTACGTTGCGCCGCGTGTTCGCGCCGTGTCGAGCGCGCGCTTTGCGAGGTCGCGCTCCGACGCGAACGCTGGAACGGTCACGCCTTGATTCGGTAGTTCGGCGGCTCCGTGGTGATACGGACGTCGTGTGGGTGCGACTCGCGCAGTCCCGCGCCCGAGATGCGGACGAACATGGCCTTGGTGCGGAGATCCTCGACCGTCGCAGCTCCGGCGTACTTCATACCCGCTCGCAGTCCACCGACGAGCTGATGCAGGAACGGCTCGAGCGGACCGACGCATTTGACATGCGCCTCGACGCCCTCCGGCACGAGCTTGGAGAACTCACCGATGTCCTGCTGGCCGTAGCGATCGCGTGACGCCCCGGTCTTCTGTCCGGCACGCGCCTGCATGGCGCCCATCGAGCCCATGCCGCGGTACGACTTGAAGCGTCCCTCGGGTATCTCGCTCACGTCGCCCGGCGATTCGTCGACACCCGCGAGCAGCCCGCCGAGCATCACCGTCGACGCGCCGGCGCCGATCGCCTTCGCGATGTCACCGGACTGCTGGATCCCGCCGTCCGCGATGATCGGGATGCCGTGCCGGTCCGCGGCCTCGGCGCAGTCCATGACTGCGGTGATCTGCGGCATGCCGGCACCGGCGACGACGCGCGTGGTGCAGATCGCGCCCGGTCCCACGCCCACCTTGACGCCGTCGGCGCCTGCGGCGATCAGCTCCTCGGTGCCTTCCGCGGTCACGACATTTCCCGCGATGACCTGAACGCGATGGCGCGCCTTCACCTTCTCGACCATGCGGATGACCCCGGCCGAGTGGCCATGCGCGACATCGACGACGATGACATCGACGCCCGCGGCGACGAGCGCCGCGGTGCGCTCGTCCGCGTCGCCCGACACGCCGACCGCGGCCGCCACCAGCACACCCGCATCCTTCACGAGCTTCACCTCATCCACCTGCTCGGCGATGGTCAGATTGCGGTGGATCACGCCCAGCCCGCCGAGGCGGCCGAGGGCGATGGCCATGCGCGACTCGGTCACGGTGTCCATCGCCGCGGAGAGGATGGGGATGGCGAGGACGATCTCCTTCGTCAGCTGCGCCTTTGTGGAGACCTGAGAGGGGAGGACGTCGCTACGGGCTGGAATGAGGAGGACGTCGTCGAACGTGAGACCTTCCTTGGTGAAACGCTCCCCCACGCGGCTCACGTGGGACGAGTGTACCTATGTCTCACAGCTGGAGAATCAGCCGCAACCGCCTTAGCGCTGTTGACGCGACTTCGCGAGACGTTCGCCGTACGCGGTCCCGCCCTGGGCCCACAGGTTGAGCATCTCGACGCGCTGCCGGGTCCATGAACGAGCGCGCCACCAGAACACACCCGCAGCGGAGAGGGCCACCAGGCACGCGCCCGGAAGGATGATCGGCTGAAGGTCCATGAACAGGTCCAGCCGGTGCGCGACGATCGCCAGTGCGATGAAGACGAGCACTTCGATCTCCGCGAGCAGGACCAGGAAAATGAGGGCGAACGAGGCCGCGCCGAACCTCTTCTTGATCCGGTAGGGAAAGGCGACGTCCAGGAGACCGCTCATCAGCGGCGAGTCTAAAGGAGTGTCGCGCTGCGCTCGGGTCCGATGCCGACCATACCGACCGGCGCGCCCACCGTCGCCTCGATGCGCGAGAGGTAGGCGCGCGCCGCTTCGGGCAGATGCGCGCGATCGGCGACGCCGGTGAGCGGGTCGCACCAGCCCGCGAGCTTTTCGTACCGAGGCGCGGCGCGTTCGAGCACCGCCGTCGGCGGCATGTCCGTCGTTAGCGCGCCGTCGATCTCATACCCGACGCAGAACGGGATCTCCTTATAGGCGCCGAGTACGTCGAGCTTCGTGACCGCGAGCTCGGTGAACGCATTGAGCCGATGTGCGTGGCGCGCCGCGACCGCGTCGAACCACCCGACGCGCCGCGGGCGGCCCGTCGTCGCTCCGTATTCGTTCGCGCGCTCGCGCAGCGCGTCGCCCTCGCCGCCGGCCAGCTCGGTCGGGAACGGACCCTCGCCGACCGCGGTCGAGTACGCCTTCACCACGCCGATCACCTTGGTGATGTACCGCGGCGGGATCCCCGCGCCCACCGATGCGCCGCCGGCGAGCGGGTTGGAGGACGTGACGTACGGGTAGATGCCCCAGTCGAGGTCGCGCATCGCGCCGAGCTGTCCTTCTAACAGGATGCGTGCGTCGGTCTGGAGCGCGCGCTCGACGAGCGGGAGCGTGTCGACGATGCGATCGCCGAGCGTCGCCGCCGCCGCGAGCACCTCGTCCGCGACCGCTGTGGCGTCGAGCGGCGCGTCGCCGTAGCGCTCGAGCACCTTCTTCTGCCGCTCCAGCTCGTGCGCCACGCGCGCACGGAAACGACGCTCGTCTCGAACTTCGTAGACCTGGATCCCGTGACGCGACACCTTGTCGGCATAGGCCGGGCCGACGCCCTGGCCGGTGGTTCCCAGCTTCTGCCGGCCACGCTCGCGCTCGTCGAGACGGTCGATCGCGACGTGCCATGGCATGAGGAGGTGCGCGCGATCCGCGACGCGAAGGTTGCCGGTGCGGATCCCGCTGCGCTCGAGGTTAGCGAGCTCCTCGCACAGGACCTGGAGATTCACGACCGTGCCCGGCCCGACGATGCAGAGCGCGTTCGGATTGAAGATGCCCGAAGGCACGAGATGCAGCTTGAACGTGCCGTGCTGGTTGACGACGGTGTGACCGGCGTTGTTGCCGCCCTGGAATCGGATGACCACATCCGCCTCCTGGGCCAGGAGGTCCGTGATCTTGCCCTTGCCCTCGTCGCCCCATTGGGCCCCGACGACGGCTGTCACTGGCACGTGTGAAGACGATACGCGTCGCGTGCGTTGCGTGCGCGGTTCTTGGCCAGTTGGGATCAGTGGATCAGAAACGCCAGCGCGTTTGGCTGGGTGTCTCGCCTTTGGCGAAGCCGAACGCGGTCGACGGGATCACCTCGTAGACGGTCGCGACGTTGCCGTCGTCGCCGCGGAAGGCGCCGTTCCGCACTTTCCAATTCCAGTTGTACTTCGACTTCCACAGCGCGGCCAGACGCCGGAGCCTCGCGTCCTCGGTCATCCGCACCGCGTCACCCTCGATGACCACGTCGAGACCCTCGTTGACGTGGCAGCCGGTGGTCACGACGCAGTGCGCGGTACGCGCGAGATTCTTCGCTTTGCGTTCGGTTTCGCCGGTGCAGAAGTAGAACGCGTCTTCCAGCCAGACGGCGAAAAGCGATGTGACATGCGGGCGTCCGTCAGGACGCACCGTCGTCAGCCAGTACACCTTCGCCAGCTCGAGGAGCGCGCGGGCGTCTGCCCACTGCGTCGGCTTCGCACCGGGCGCGCTGAAGCGCGGATCCAGCTCAGCCGCCGGGAGATCGTTCTTCATCATCGCCTCCTAGTTCGATCGCGACGCCGTGACCGCTGGTCGCAGCAGCTCCGCGCCAAGCTTCGCGAGCTCGATCAGCGTGCGCGTGCGGAGTGGATCGTGCCGCCACCAGAAGTTCGGATCCCATTCGGTATCACGCGCCGGATAGTTGCGCACCACCACCCCCGTGGGACCGAACGCGCGCGAGAACAGCAGGGACGCCCGTCGCTGGTGGTACGGACTCGTCACGAGGATCACCGACCGCATCTTGCGCTGGACCACGAGCCTCGCGACCTCGGCCGCGTTCTCTTCGGTCGTCGCCGACGCCGGCTCGATGATCGTCGCGCTCTCCGGCACGCCCTGGCGCAGCGCCTCGCGGCGCATGATCTCCGCCGAGCTCACGGAATCGGGATCGATAGCGGCGCCGGAGAACACGATCAGCGGCGCATAGCCCTGTTTCCAGAGCGCGATCGCCGTGTTCGCGCGCGCGCCGGTGTCACCTGAGATCGCGACGATCGCGTCGGACTTCTCGAGCGGGTCCTCGATCGCCAGCGTGTGACCGACCGCGGCGAGCGCGAACAGACCGAGTCCGACCGTGAGCATGCTGCCGACGAGAAGGCCGACCAGGAAGCCGCGCACCCGACGAGGCTAGCGGTGCCGGCGGATGTCGCGCGTCAGGCGGGCGGTGCGGCGGGCGGTGGTGGTGGCGCGGTCCGATGTGCCTCGAAGCACTCCGAGCAGTACACGGGTCGGTCGGTCCGGGGCTCGAACGGCACCTGGGCCGCCTTGCCGCAGTCGCTGCAGATCACGTCGTGCAGGTTGGCGGCCCTGGCGGCTGAGCGCTCGGCCTTCGCTTTCTTGCGGCAGTCCGGGCAGCGCTGCGGCTCGTGGAGCAGGCCCCTCTGCTGGTAGAACTCCTGCTCGCCCGCCGTCCACACGAAGGCATTGCCGCATTCACGGCACGTGAGCGATCGGTCGGCGAAGGCCATGGTCATCGCGTCGGGTTCCGCGCGAAATCGTACGCCGGACCGTCAAGCGGTCTGGGCGATCCGGCGTAAGCCTTCGACGAGCGAGGTGCTCGGCGTCCACAGGCCGTCGCGAAT
>JBDTMY010000176.1:0-8828 GCA_039934015.1 Chloroflexota bacterium
CACCACCGCGCTCTCCAACTCGATGGGTTTCGGGGGGCACAACGCCTCGCTGATCTTCTCGAAAGCGTGACGCTCGGCTCTCGTTAGCGCGCGTCGCGGCGCGGCCCACCGAAACCCTCTATTCGCGCGAAACCCCGTCCCTGCGGGACGGGGCCCCTCGCGCGCGGGGGCCCTCGGTGGGCCGCGCCGCGACGCTGAGCGGTTCGCCCGTGCATCATCGCTTTCGTGAGCTCGCTCGCTGGAAGGACTGCGTTGATCACCGGTGGCGCCAGCGGCATCGGGCGCGCCACGGCGGTCCGACTTGCCAGGGACGGCGCGAGGATCGCGATCAACTACAAGGGCAACGCCGAGGCGGCGGCAGGGGCGAAGCGGTTGGTCGAGGAGGCTGGGTCGTCCGCTGCGCTCATTCAGGGCGATGTCTCCGTCGATGCCGACGCGGAGCGCGTCGTGAAGGAAGCGCTGGCGTTCGGTGAGGGCAGGCTCGACATCCTCGTGAACAACGCGGGCATCACGCGCGACAACCTGTTGATCCGCATGAGCGCCGAGGAGTGGGACGCCGTCCTCGATCTGAACCTGCGCGGCGCCTTCCTGGTCACCAAGGCCGCGATGCGGCCGATGATGAAGCAGCGCGGCGGCCGCATCGTGAACATCTCGTCGGTCTCGGGCATCGCCGGGAATGCCGGTCAGGCGAATTACGCGGCGGCCAAGGCCGGCCTCATCGGGTTCACGAAGACGGTCGCGCGCGAGATGGCGAGCCGCAACATCACCTGCAACGCCGTCGCGCCGGGCTTCATACCCACGGACCTCACCAACGCGCTGCTGAAGCAGATGGAGGAGACGATCCTGAAGCAGATCCCGCTGGGACGCTTCGGGACGGTGGAGGATGTCGCCGGCGCGATCGCCTTCCTCGTCTCGGATGAGGCGGCCTACATCACCGGGCAGGTCCTCGTCGTCGACGGAGGGATGGTCACCTAGGCGCGACGGCGACGCGCTTCCCGCCTAGGATTTCGCAATGTCCCCTCGTCGCCTCGCCCTGGTCGCGGGCGTCGCCATCTTCGTGTTCGTGCTCGACCGCGTCACGAAGATGTGGGTCGAGCAGAACATCCCGCTCCACGAGGGGCGGCAGGTCATCAGCGACTACGTGCGCATCGTCCACACGCAGAACACCGGCGCTGCGTTCGGCCTGTTGCCGGAGCGCACGACGCTGCTCTCGGTGCTGTCGGTCGTCGCCGTCCTCGCGATCGTCTACTACTACCGGCAGTTCGCGAACTCGTCGCCACTCGTCACGGCGACGCTGGGCATGCAGCTCGGCGGCGCGTTCGGGAACCTGCTCGACCGCGTGACCAAGGGCTACGTCGTGGACTTCGTCGACGTGGGCCTGGTGCCCGGTCCGCGTTTCTGGGCGTTCAACGTCGCCGATTCTTCGATCGTGCTCGGCATCCTCTTCGTCACGGTGCTGCTATGGCGGGAGGACCGAAAGACGCCCGCACGGACCGCATGACCGAGACGCTCACGCTGCGCGTCGATACCGGTGGTCAACGCGTCGACAAGTTCCTAGCGGAGCACAGCCTCTTGTCGCGCAGCGCGATCCAGCGGCTTGCGCGCGACGGGCATGTCCGCGTCGATGGCTCCGCGGTGGAGCCCGCGTACAAGGTGCGCGAGGGGCAGGAGCTCGTCGTGGACATCCCGGAGGCGGAGCCCGACGTGCTGCTGCGGGCCGAGGACATCGCGATCGACGTGCTGTACGAGGACGAGGACGTGGTGGTCGTGAACAAGCCCGCCGGGCTTGTCGTGCATCCGGCGCACGGCCACAAGACGGGGACGCTGGTGAACGCGATGCTCGGGCGTATCGAGTCGACCACCGGTCGCGAGAGCGGGCGGCCTGGGATCGTGCATCGTTTGGACAAGGACACCAGCGGCGTGATGGTCGTGGCGAAGACGGACGTCGCCCAGCTCGCGCTCGGGCGGCAGCTCCAGGCCAAGCGCTTCGCCAAGGAATACCTCGCGCTGGTGTGGGGCGACCCCGGCGAGACCTCGACGGTCGTCGAGGCGCCGCTCCTCCGCGACGCGGATGACCGCCGGCGCATGGTCGTCCGGGCCGGCGGTCGAGACGCCGTGACGCGCTTCAAGCGCATCGCGGTATGGGGCGGGGGCAACGATCGCACGTCGCTGCTGCACGTCGAGCCGGTCACCGGCCGGACGCATCAGATCCGCGTTCACCTCGTGTACGCGCATTTCCCTATCGTTGGCGACCCGGTGTACGGACGGCGCGGCGACACGAGCGGACTCTTGCGGCAGTTCCTCCACGCGTGGCGGCTCACGGTGCGGCTGCCGCATGCGGGCGAGCGCACCTTTACCGCGCCGCTCGCGCCCGATCTCGTGGCGCATCTCGAGGCCCTGGGAGCGCCGGCGTCTTCGACCCCGCTCTTCGCGGAGGTGTCGTGAGCGTCGACGGCAAGGGTCTGCTCGTCATCATCTCGGCGCCTTCGGGGGCGGGGAAGGACGCGAGCATCGAACGGCTGGTCAAGAAGCTGGACGACGCGGTGGTCTACGTGACGGCGACGAGCCGCAAGCCGCGTCCCGGCGAGAGCCACGGCAAGCACTACTACTTCTACTCGCCGGAGAAGTTCCGCGAGGAGATCGAAGAGGGCAACTTCCTGGAGTGGTCGATGGTGCACGGCGAGTTCAAGGGCGTGCGCCGCGACGTGCTCGCGGAGACTCTGAGCAGCCACAAGATCGTCATCGTCAAGCCCGATCCGCAAGGAATGCGGAAGATCAAGTCGCAGCTCCCGGAGGCGCTGACCATCTTCATCATGCCGCCGTCCGTCGAATCCCTGCGACGCCGGCTCGCCGCGCGTGGTACCGAAACGCCCGAGCAGCGCGACATCCGGCTGCGCAACGCCGAGATCGAGATGGCGGCCGCGCCGGAGTACGACTACGTCGTCGTGAACGAGGACGGCAAGCTCGACGAGACCGTCGACACGATCGCCGACATCATCAAGAAGGAAGCGAAGCGCCCTCGACACTACGACCTCTGACAGCGCGCTCGCAGAGGTCGCCGAAGCTGAGCGAAGCGCTGCGGAGGTACGACTTGTGACCGCGCGCACCGCTGAGGTGGCGGTGTTCGCCGGCCTACGCGGACCGGCGCGCACCTTCACCTATTCCGTGCCCGAGGGTCTTGCGCTGGCGCCCGGGCACCTCGTGCGAGTCGGCTTCGGGCCACGCTCGGTCGCGGGCGTCGTCGTGCGGCTCGACGCACCGTACGAAGGGACGCTCCGCGCGGTCGACGCGCTGGTCCATCCGCTCCCGCTGCTGCGCGCCCATCAGCTCGCGCTCGCGGCCTGGATCGCGGCCGAGTACCGCTGTGGGATCGCGGACGCGGTCCGCGCGATGCTGCCGCCGGCGCTCGCTGGTCGGGCGCGCGCGGGTCTGCCAACGGCGCGCGGGGACCGGCGCGAGCCGGTGTTCGCGCTGACGGCCGCGGGTCGCGAGGCGCTCTCGGATCGGGCACGCCTCGGAGCACGCCAGCTCGCGACGCTGCGTGCGCTCGCCGCAGGTGCGGTGAGCTCCGCGGACCTCGCCGAGGCCGGCGGTTCCGCGGTCGCCGCGCGCGCGCTGGCGAGGCGCGGCCTCGTGCTCGAGGGAGCGCGCAGCGTCCGCCGGATCCCGCGCGAGTTCGCGCTCGGCGAGGACGACGCCGTCCGTGACGCGACGGCCACGCCGGGACAGGCTGACGCGCTCCAGACGATCATCGCCAGCCTCGGCACGAGCGTGCCCTTCCTCCTGCACGGCGTGACCGCCAGCGGGAAGACCGAGGTGTACCTTCGCGCCGCCGCGCGAGCGCTCGCGCTCGGACACGGCGTCATCGTCCTCGTGCCGGAGATCGCGCTCACCGCTCAGGTCGTCGCGCGGTTCGTCGCGCGGTTCGGCGAGCGCGTCGCGCTCCTGCACTCCGCGCTGTCGGCGGGCGAGCGCTACGACGAGTGGCGCCGGATCCTCGACGGGACGGCCGACGTGGTGGTCGGGTCGCGCTCGGCGCTGTTCGCGCCGCTGGAGCGGCCGGGCCTGCTGATCGTCGACGAGGAACAGGAGCCCTCCTATAAACAGGAGAGCTCGCCGCGGTACCACGCGGTCGACGCCGCGCTCGCACTGGGTCGCATCGCAGGGGCGGTCGTGATCCTGGGCAGCGCGACGCCACGCGTGATCACCTATCACGCCGCGACCACCGGGGCATTACGTCTTCTCGCGCTGCCGGAGCGGGTCAGCGACCTCGCGATGCCGCCGACGACGATCGTCGATCTGCGTCTCGAGCTGAAGGCCGGCAATCGCGGGACCTTGTCGCGGGCGCTGCGTCTCGCGCTCGAACGCACAGTTGCGAAAGGCGAGCAGGCCATCCTGTACCTCAACCGCCGCGGCTTCGCGACCGTCGTGCTCTGCCGCGACTGCGGGCACGTCGTGAACTGCCCGGCCTGTGACATCCCGTTCGCGTATCACGCCGATGGCACGCTCGTGTGTCATCGCTGCGGCCGCCGCTCGACACCGCCCGAGAAGTGTCCGGCCTGCGGGAGCGTTCGCATCAAGCATCTCGGCGTCGGTACGCAGCGCGTCGAAGAAGAGGTCCGCGCGCTCGTTCCAAAGGCCGCGCTGCTGCGGCTCGATCGGGACGCGGTGCGCGCGAAGGGCTCGCACGCCGCGCTCTTCGAGCGGATGCGGTCGCGGCGCGCGCAGGTGATCGTCGGCACGCAGATGGTGGCGAAGGGTTTTGACCTTCCCGGCGTGTCACTCGTCGGTGTCGTGAATGCGGATACCGTGCTCAGCCTCCCGGACTTCTCGTCGTCGGAGCGGACTTTCCAGCTCCTCACCCAGGTGCTCGGTCGTTCGGGGCGCGGGCCCGCGGGCGGGCGAGGGATCGTTCAGACGTATCTGCCGGATCACTACGCGATCCGTGCCGCGGCCGCGCACGACTACGCGACGTTCGCCGCCGCGGAGCTCGACGGCCGCCGGCGGTTCGGCTACCCGCCTTTCGCGAAGCTCGTGCTGCTGCAGACGCAAGCGAAGCGCGCGGAAACCGTCGAGCGTCGCGCGGACACCTACGCGAAGGCGCTGCGCGCCGAGTCGGGTGGCGATGCGGAGGTGCTCGGTCCGGCGCCGGCTTTCGCGGCGAAGCGCGCCGGATCGTTCCGCATGCAGCTCGCCCTGCGAGGCGCGCGACCGCAGTCGCTGCTTGACCGCGTTCCGCCGTCGGCGGAGTGGACGGTCGACGTTGACCCGGTGACACTGCTCGGATGAGCGAAAGCGTCGCGGATGAGGATCAGGACGAGCCGCAGGCACCGCGCCTGCGCATCGTGAAGGGATCGCCGTGGCGCATCGATCCAGGTCGCCGCGCGAAGTGGTCCGCGCCCGCCTTCCTCTCCGCGCACGCGGTCGAGGTGCGCCAGATCGGCGATCCCGTGCTGCATGCGCCCGCGAAGAAGCCACGGACGCAGCGCGGTGACCTCGAAGCGCTTGCGCAGCGGATGTTCGCGTCGATGGTCGCCGCGCGCGGTATCGGCATCGCCGCCCCGCAGATCGGTGTCCCGCTACGTGTCGCGATCATGGACGTGGACCAGGCCGGCATCGTCGCGATCGAGCCGACGATCGAATGGGTCAGCGACACGGTCGAAGAGACGAGCGAAGGCTGCCTGTCGGTGCGCGGTATGTACGGCATGATCGAGCGGCCGCTCGAGGCGCGCCTCGTGGCGTTCGATATCACCGGCAAGAAGTTCGTCGTGGAGGGCGAAGAGTTCGGTGCCCAGTGCATGCTCCACGAGACCGATCACCTGAACGGCATCCTCTACATCGACCGCCTTCGCTCGCGCGACGATCTGCATCCGGTCGAGGTGGATGATCCGGCCGAGGCCGGAGATGATCCAGCCGAGGACGGCGAGGGAGGACCGCTGCGGCCCTGAAGCGCGCATGCGACGTTCGGTGACCCGCACCGTGTTCCTCGGGACGCCGGCGTTCGCCGTTCCGTCGCTCGAGGCAGTGGATCGCCTGTCCGATCGCGGCGCGCTCGAGCTCGTCGCTGTGGTCACGCAGCCTGATCGCCCCGGCGACCGCGGCCGCCTCAGCGTTCCGCCGGTAAAGGCACGCGCGCTCGCGTTCGGCGTCCCCGTCCTGCAGCCCGCGCGCCTCGACGAAGCCGCGCTGCGCGAGATCTCGGCGCTCCGGCCGGAGCTGCTGGTGTGGGCCGCGTACGGCAACCGGATCCCGCGGGCCTTGCTCGCGTCCGTGAATGGCCGCGCGGTCAACGTGCACGCCTCGCTGCTGCCGCGCTGGCGTGGTGCCGCGCCGATCGCGCACGCCATCCTCGCCGGGGACGCCGAGACCGGCGTCACGCTGATGGAAGGCACCGCTGCGCTCGATGAGGGTCCGATCCTCGCGGAAGAGCGGACGCCGATCGGCGAAGCGGAGTCGGCGGGCGATCTCACCCAGAGGTTGGCGCTCCTCGGCGCGGGTCTCCTCGAGCGCGAGCTGCCGCGCTATATCGCCGGCGAGCTCTCCGGTGCACCGCAGGACGGTGCGACGGTGTCCCTCGCGCCCAAGCTCACCTCGCGCGATGGTGAGCTCGACTTCACGCGCCCTGCGGAGGAGCTCGCTCGCCGCGTGCGCGCGTTCACGCCTGACCCTGGAGCATGGACCATGTTCCGCGGAGATCGGCTCGCCCTCGGCCGCGCATCAGTGTCCGGCGGCTCGCCGAAGGAGCACGGTGCGCTCGAGATCCACGAAGGCTGGCCCGAGGTCGCGGCGGGCGCGGGCTGGCTGCGCCTCGATCTCGTGCGGCCCGCGGGCAAGCGGACGATGACCGGCGAGGACTGGGCGCGGGGACTGCGCGGCATCGTCGGGGCGCGCCTGCCCTCCTAAGCCACCAGAGCGGTCGCGGTCGGCGGCGACGGGTACGCTCGTCAGATGAAAGCCGCGCGGCCCGCGATCAGCGACGTCGATGAGTCAACGCTCATCGGCTGGCTGCACGACCGGCAGGAGCCGGCCTATCGCGCGGGCCAGATCCGGCGGCACATCGCGCGCGGGACCGAGGCGGGCTGGGATGGGCTCACCGATCTGCCGAAGGCGCTGCGCGACCTCCTCGCGCGCTCGTTTCGCTTCAGCGCGGTCGAGCCGGAGACCGAGATCGCAAGCGCCGACGGCGAGACGCGCAAAGCGCTGCTGCGCCTCCACGATGGTCATCACATCGAGTCGGTGCTCATGCCGCACCACGGCGCGCGCAATTCGGTCTGCTTCTCGACGCAGGCGGGCTGCCCGATGGCCTGCGCGTTCTGCGCGACGGGCGAGATGGGTCTCATCCGCAACCTGACCGTCGGCGAGATCGTCGATCAGGTCCGGCACTGGCAGCGCGAGCTGGTCGCAAGCGGCCAACGTGTTTCGCACGTCGTCGCGATGGGGATGGGGGAGCCGCTGGCGAACTTCGACGCGACCGTCGCCGCGGTCCGGATGCTCATCGACAAGCGGCTCTTCGGCATCAGCCCTCGGCGCGTCACGATCTCGACGGTGGGGGTCGTCCCGCAGATGGACCAGCTCGCCGCGCTCGATCTCCCGATGAATCTCGCGGTCTCGCTGCACGCGCCGAACGACCGGGTCCGCGGAGCGATCGTTCCGTTGAACAAGCGCTGGGGCATCGACGAGGTGATGGCGGCATCGGCGCGCTACGTCGCGCGGACCAAGCGCCGCGTGACCTTCGAGTACGTCCTGCTCTCAGGCGTGAACGATGCCGAGACACACGCGACCGAGCTCGCGGAGCGGATCGAGCAGCTGGGGCGAACGTCCGACTACCACGTGAACCTCATCCCAGTGAACAAGGGACCGGGAGGTTTCGGGCGCCCGCCGGAGAAGAGGATGGAGCGCTTCGCGGAGATCCTTCAAGAGCACCGCATCGCCGCCACGCTTCGCATCAGCAAGGGGCAGGACATCGCGGCGGGCTGCGGTCAGCTGAAGGTGCCGGAGGGTCGCGCCGCGGTGCCGCTGGTCGAGCCGATCGGGTCGAGGGCCTAGCGCGCCTTCGCGCGCTCCCGCTTCTTGGCCATGCGTGCGTCCTTGGTCTGAGTCCGGCGGCAGCGCGTGCAAATGAGCAGCTTGTCGCCGGCCACCAGCGATACGTGCAGGTTCGCGTCGAATCGACGTTTGGTGTGGACCTTCGAGTGGCTCACGTTCGATCCGAACGCCGCGGTCTTACCGCAGATCGCGCAGGCGCGTGGCATCGGCGGCATCTCCTCAAAATTGGGAACTGAACGTCAATGGTACTGTCGCGACCATCGCGACGCAATGTGACGGCACCGCCCTGCTGCGCGTTCTCGAAGCCGCCGCCGATCGTCTCGAGCGCGCGGTCGATGAGGTCAACGCGCTGAACGTGTATCCGGTCCCCGACGGCGACACCGGAACGAACATGGTCCACACCGTCCGCTCCGCGCTCAAGCACGCTCGCGCGGCCGAGCCGACCCTGGCCGCGGTCAGCGCGGCCGCCGCCCACGGCGCCCTCATGGGCGCTCGAGGGAACAGCGGCGTCATCCTGTCGCAGATCATCCGTGGCCTGAAGGATGCGCTCGCAAGCGCGGAACGCATGGGCAACCGCGAGCTGCGCGCGACGCTCAACCTCGCACGACGCCACGCGCACGACGCCGTCGCCGCGCCGGCGCCGGGCACGATCCTGACCGTCACGGTCGCGATCGAGGACGCCGCCGCGAACGACTCGGGAGACGTTGTCGCGATGCTCCGCCGCGTCGTGGACGCCGGCGCGGACGCGGTGATGCGCACGCGCATGGAGAACCCGGTGAACA
>JBDTMY010000177.1:0-7815 GCA_039934015.1 Chloroflexota bacterium
GGATCGACGCGGTCGCCGAAGTGGAGTCCCGCCATCTTGAGCCCGCTGTCCGGGTCGTACGGGAATCCGTAATACATGCGGTCGGTATCCTCGACGATGTAGACCGGCAACCGCGCGAACGCGGTGAGCTCTCCCAGAGGCTCGAACCAGAAGAGCACGTTGCGCTCCACCCACAGGTGCGGCGCGAGCGCCGGCAGCAGACGCGGCAACCATGAGCCCGCAGCGATCACGAGACGGCGCGCGCGATACGTGCCCCGCGCGGAGGTGACGCGGACGCCGTCACCGTCCGGCTCGAAGCGCTCGATCGGTTCTTCAAAGCGCAGAGCCGCGCCGTGTCTTTCGGCCAGCCGCAGGTGCGTGTCGACCGCTCGTTCTGGAGCTAGCCAGCCGGCCTGTTCGTCGAAGACACCGACCCAGTCAGGGTTGATGTTGAACATCGGATAGCGCCGCCGCAGCTCCGCGCTGTCCAACACCTCGTGCGCGAGATCGTGCGTGCGCGCACTCGTCAGCGAGCCCGACACGAGTTCGCCCTCTGGCGGTCCCATGTAGAGGCCGCCGGTCTGCGTGAGCAGCGTCTCTCCGCTGTCGCGCTCGAGCTCTCGCCAGAGATCCCAGGCGCGCCTCAGGAGCGGGACGTAGCTCGCGTGCTCGTAATAGGAGAGCCGGATGATCCGCGAGAGTCCGCCGAACGACGCGAGCGTGTGTCCTCGCGCGAAGCGATCGAAGCCGAGCACGCGCTGTTCCCGCTTCGCCAGGTGGTAGGCCGCGGCGCTGCCATGCGCTCCGAGACCCGCGACGATCGCGTCGTACACGCGCTCGCTCATGGAGTGGTCAGCCCGCGACCGCCATCGCGATGATGTTGGCGACCTCCTCGGTCCGCTGGCTCCCGGCCTCGACGCCCTTGATGTGGCCGCTCTGCAGCCCGTTCCGGATCGCGTCTTCGATCGCGCGGCTCGCGTCGCTCTGGCCGAGGTACTCGAGCATGAGCGCAACGGCGCCGATCGCCCCGATCGGGCTGGCGACGCCCTTGCCCGCGTACTTCGGCGCCGACCCATGGATCGGCTCGAACATCGAGACCTTGCCGGGGTTGATGTTGCCGGACGCCGCGACGCCGAGCCCGCCGCAGATGGCGGCGCCGAGGTCGGTGATGATGTCGCCGAACAGGTTCGTGGTCACGATCGTGTCGAACTGTTCCGGTCGCAGCACCAGCCACATGCACGCCGCGTCGACATACATCGCGTCGCGCGTGACGTCGGAGAACTGCTCGCCGATCTCGTCGAAGATCCGGCGCCAGAGCTCCTGCACCGGGATCGCGTTCGCCTTGTCCACCAGCGTCAGATGCCGATCCGGCCGCGAGCGCGCGAGCTCGAAGGCGTAGCGAACGACACGCTCGATGCCCGGCCGTGTGAAGCGCATCGGGACCTCGGCGATCTCGTCCTTGCCGGTGCCCGTGATCTTCCCCGTCTGCGTGTAGACATCCTCGGTGTTCTCGCGCACGACCA
This sequence comes from Chloroflexota bacterium, assembly GCA_039934015.1. Classification (GTDB taxonomy): domain Bacteria; phylum Chloroflexota; class Limnocylindria; order P2-11E; family P2-11E; genus CF-39. The sequence continues at coordinate 1,503 of JBDTMY010000177.1, forward strand.
CGAGATCGATGTCCTCGGCGCGCTTGCCTTTGAGCGGCACCAGGCGCTCGTCGTACGCCACGATGGGGCGGAGGTTGACGTACAGGTCGAGCTGCCGGCGCATCCCGAGGATCACCTCCCGCTCAACGACGCCGCGCGGGGCCCTTGGGTCGCCGATGGCACCGAACAGAATGGCGTCGAACGCGCGCAATCCGTCGATGTCCTCCGGTGTGATGCGGCCCACGGCATCCACGTAGCGCGCCGACGACCACCCGAGCTCTTCGCGCACTGTGGAAAAGTCGAACCGCCGCTCGGCCGCGTCGAGGACGCGGAGCGCAGCGCGGGTGACTTCGGGACCGATCCCGTCGCCGCCGATGACGGCGAGTCGGAAAGAGGGGCTCATGGGGTGCCGCCAATCCTCGCAGAACCGTTGACGCGGCGCAGGTTGAGGATTAACTTCATCGCAGATGTCTTATCGCTGCTGCGCCATGGCCATGCCCGAAGCCCATCACACCTGCGTGTGTGCCATGGGCGTCCACGTTTTGGGAGGCAGCAGCTAGCCCGAAGACCCGTTCTCAGCGATCCACTGCAGGCCTCCCAGACGGGAGGCCTTTTGTATTCAGGGAGGAAAGAGATGAGCGACACGAGATATCTGGCCATCGCGTTCTCGAGCCGGACCGCGAACGGGCACCTGCGGACGGCGGTCACCGCCGCGGCGCCGCCCGATGCGAAGGTCGTGCGGACACGGCCCGACGTGGTCGCGGCGGTCTTCGAGGTCGATGAGGACGTGGACGCGCGCAGCGAGGGGGAGCGGCTGCGCCGTCGCGTCTCGAAGGACGCGGAGGACGCGGAGCTTTCGGTCGCCGTGTCGGGACCGAAGCGGGGCGCGACCGGCGCGCACCTCGCGCTCCTTCAAGCGGACCAAGCGGTCTCGGTCGCACGGACGAACGGCGGGAAGGCCAAGACGACGCACTTCGATGACCTCGGTCCGTATCGCTTCGTCCTTGGACAGCCGGAGAGCGACATCGAGGCCAACGCCGAGCGCGTGCTCGGACCGCTCGCCGACGACGAGCGATACATCGATCTGGTCCGCACGCTGGAGGCGTATCTCAAACTGCACGGCAGCGTGAACGGCGTGGCGCGCGAGCTGTTCCTGCACCGCAACACCGTCCGCCAGCGGCTCCGCCGCATCGGTCAGCTCACGGGCGCAAAGCTCAGCAGCTCCGACGATCGCCTCGCGCTTCATCTCGCGCTCCTCGGGCGTCAGGCGCTGGACCGCATCGCCAGCTAGCGCGAGGCCGGCTCGGCTCCCCGATATGCCTCGACCAGCATGCCGAGGCTCGCGGGATTCGCGACCGCGCCCTCACTGACCGCGCCCGCGAGCGGTTGGCCCATCAGCAGCCGCTTGACCGGGATCTCGAGCTTCTTGCCGTTGAGTGTCTTCGGGATCTCGGGCACCGCAAGGATGCGGTCCGGCGCGTGGCGCGGCGACAGCTCGCGCCGCAGGTTCTCGTTGATCGATCGTCTGAGCCCATCGTCGAGCGTCGCCGGTGGTGCGAGCACGACGAACAACACGAGCTCCGCGGCGTCGCCGTCGATCTCCACCACCAGGCTGTCTCGTATCTGGGGCAACGCCTCGACGATCCGATAGAAGTCAGATGTGCCCATGCGCACGCCGCCTCGATTGAGCGTCGCGTCGGATCGTCCGTAGATGACCGATGAGCCGTCGGGGTTGAAGCGGATCCAATCGCCGTGGCGCCAGACGCCGGGGAACACATCGAAGTAGCTCTCGCGATAGCGCGTGCCCTCCGGGTCGTTCCAGAGGAACAGCGGCATCGACGGCATCGGCCGCGTGATGACCAGCTCGCCGACCTCGCCGACGACGGGCTTTCCCTCCGGCGAGTACGCCTCGATCTTCGCTCCGAGCGCGGCGCACTGCAGCTCTCCTGCTCGTACCGGAAGGAGCGGGCACGACTGAAGGAACGCGGTGCATACGTCGGTGCCACCGCTGACGCTGCCGATGGGGAACGGTCCGCCGCCGAGTGCCCCGACGATCCAGTCGAAGCCTTCCGGCGACAGCGGCGCGCCTGTCGAGCCGACCGCACGCACTCGATCGAGGTCGTTGTCGACCAATGGCGCCACCTTCGACTTCATGCAGGCCTGGATGAACGCGGCCGACGTGCCGAAGTACGTGACGCCGACATCTGCCGCGTACCGCCAGAGCGTGTTCATGTCGGGGTAGGCGGGGCTCCCATCGAAGAGGACTGCGGTGCCGCCGAGCGGGAGCACGCCAAGCATGTAGTTCCACATCATCCAGCCGGTCGTCGTGAACCAGAAGAAGCGGTCGTCTGCGCCGAGGTCCTGATGCAACGCGAGTGACTTGAGATGCTCGAGCAGGATCCCGCCCTGACCGTGCACCAGACCCTTCGGCAGACCGGTCGTGCCCGACGTATACAGCACCCACAGCGGATGCTCGAACGGCAGCTGCGCGAATTCGAGCGGCGCGGATTCCGATGCGAGCTCCGCCCAGGACATGCGCGAAGCGGACGGCACCGGCGTCCTATCCGGCCGCAGATATGGGAGCACGATGGTGGCGCTGAGGCTCGGGAGTTGACGTTCGATGTCCGCGATCTCGTCGGTGCGGTCGAAGTCTCGCCCCCCATAGCGGTAGCCGTCGACGACGAAGAGGACCTTCGGATCGAGCTGGCCGAAGCGGTCGACCACCGCGCGCGTGCCGAAGTCAGGCGAGCAGCTCGACCAGATCGCGCCCAGACTCGACGTCGCGAGCAGCGCGACGACCGTCTCGGGGATGTTCGGCAGGTACGCGACGACCCGGTCGCCGCGGGCGACACCACGACGGACGAGTCCCGCGCGGACGGCCGCGACCTGTTGGGCTAGCTCGGCGTACGTCACTGTTGTCGTGTTCTCGAGCCCACGTGTCTCGGAGCGCGCGACGAGTGCGGGATGATCGTCGCGCCGAGCGAGCGCGTGCTCCGCATAGCTGAGCTCGGCGCCGGGGAACCACGATGCACCGGGCATCGTGTCACGCGCGAGGACGCGCTCATCGCGTCGGCTCGATCGAACCTTGAAGAACTCCCAGATCGACGACCAGAAGGCGTCGAGATCCGTCACCGACCAGCGCCACAGGTCTTGATATGTGCCGAAGGTCAGGTCGCGCGCACGTGCGAGCCACTCCATATAGCGCGTGATGTTCGCGTGGGCGATCGTGTCTTCGTCCGGGCGCCAGATCGTCTCGATGGACCCATCGTACCGGCGGGAGCAGCGGCTGATGCGGCAGCGAGCTGATCACGCACAGTCAGCAGCACCGGATCGGAATCCGCGCAGCTGCTCACGCAGCGCAGACGATCTCCCGGCGCTATCGACTTCTTGTAGTACGCGGACTGGGCGCGCCGCTCCGGCTAGTAGTTCCTTGCGGGCCTCTTCTGCTCGAAGCAGTCGGAGCAGTACACCGGCTTGTCGCCGCGCGGCTGGAACGGCACGCGCGCTTCCTTGCCGCACTGGCTGCAGGTCGCGGTGAACATTTCTCGCGCACCGCCACCACCACCGCCGCCGTAACCACCGCCGCCGCCACCACCACCGCCACCGGCGCGACGCGCCGCGCGATCAGCGGGACAACGGCTCGGTGCGTTCTGTAGTCCGCGCGAGGAATAGAACTCCTGCTCACCAGCCGTCCAAATGAACTCCTGGTTGCAGTCGCGACAGGTCAGCGTCTTGTCTTGAAAGCTCACGTTGATCGTCCTCCCCTTTGAAGAACCGTCAGTGTAGGGGCGTGTGCAAACTGCCCGACGCGCCGGCGCCGCGGTTGACCCCCGCCGAGCACGTCGTTACGTTGAGGCGACGATGACTCAGCGGATCTCCATGTCCATGCCGATGGCCCCCCTGGCGGGGCCTGCTACGCGTTTGGGAGGCTGAGCCGACCCGTCTTCGCAACTTTAATCTGCGTAGGCCTCCCGTTCGGGAGGCTTTTTTTGATTTTGAGGGGAGAACAGACATGACGACGACGCTTCGGGAGACCACCGCCCTGCGCGGACTGCGCTGTCGCGCGTGCGGTGCGTTGCAACCTGCCGACGAGCGCTACATCTGCGGCGAGTGTCTCGGCCCGATCGAGCCCGAGTACGACCTGAGCGTCTTCGATACGGAGACGCTGCGCGCGGACATCGAACGCGGACCAGCGTCCCTCTGGCGCTATGCCTCACTGCTGCCGGTCTCGGCGCCGCCGGTGCACTGGCCGGTGGGATGGACACCGTTGACCATCGCACCCCGCCTCGGCGACGCGCTCGGGATCGAGCGCCTGTACCTGAAGGACGACACGCGCAACCCGACGCTGTCGTTCAAGGATCGACCGGTGGCGGTCGCGCTCGCTCGCGCGCTTGAGCTGGGACTCGACACGATCGCGTGCGCGTCGACCGGCAACCTCGCTGGAGCCGTCGCCGCGGCCGCCGCGCGCAACGGTCTTCGCGCCTACGTCTTCGTCCCTGCCGACACCGAGCCTGGGAAGATCGCGAGCGCCGCCGCGTACGGCGCGACCGTCATTCGCGTGCGTGGCTCGTATGACGCGGTGAACCGACTGTGCGGCCGGCTCGCCGACGAGTACGGGTGGGGTTTCGTGAACTTCACACTGCGTCCGTACTACGCGGAGGGCAGCAAGACCGTCCTTTTCGAATGCGCCGAGCAGCTCGGCTGGACACTCCCGCATCACATCGTCGTGCCGGTCGGATCCGGCGCACTGCTCACGCGTCAGGCGACCGCCGCGGATCAGCTTCGCGCGACCGGCCTGGTACCGGAGTCGCACTTCCACGTCCACGCCGCGCAGCCCGCCGGATGCGCTCCCGTGTCCGACGCGGTGCTCGACAACTGGCGGCCGGTCGAGCCGGTGCGCCGACCGCAGACGCTCGCGAAGTCGCTCGCGATCGGCGCGCCTGCGGACGGAGACGGCTCCGTGCAGATCATCCGCGACACGCGCGGCAGCGCCGCGTCTGTCAGCGACGATGAGATCCGCGAAGCCACGTCGTTGCTCGCGACCACGGAGGGCGTGCTCGTCGAGCCTGCGGGCGGCGTCGTTGTCGCGACCGCGAAGCAGCTCGCAGCACGCGGCGTCTTCCACGACGGCGAGACGGTCGTCCTCTATCTGACCGGCAACGGGTACAAGGGTGGCCCCGAGGAGACCGCGCTCGGGCCGGTCATCGACGCAGACGCCGATGCGTTCCGGCTCGCGTACGAGGAGGTGCTGGCGTGAGCGTCACGATCCGCCTTCCCACACCGCTCCGCGGCGCCGTCGGTGGCGAGCGCACGATCCAGGTCGATGCAACAGACCTCGCATCGCTCCAGCGCGAGATCGCGTCGCGCTACCCGGAGCTCGGCGCCCGCGTGCTCCGCGACGGCCGGTTCGGCCGCTTCGTGACGGTGTTCGTGGATGGCGAGGACGCTCGCTTCCTCGAACAGAATGCCGATCTGAGCACCGCGAGGGTGGTGGAGATCCTCCCTGCGATGTCCGGGGGTTGATCCGGCCGCGGATTCCCGGATCGTGAAAATGAACGGCCGACTGATACGCGCCGCACGCCCGTAAACATTGACCAGGTGTGCGCTACGCACTAGCCTGACGACCTCGTGTCTCAGCCGCTCATCGTCATCGTCCCGGTCGACCTTCTCGTTCTTGAGAAGGCGCACCAGACGTTGGGAGGCGGACGGAACTAGCAGAACAGACCAGCGAAGACCCGAAGGCCTCCCAAACAGGGAGGCTTTTCTTGTTAAGGGGGCACCTACGAGCGACGCGCGGTATCTGGCCATCGCGTTCGCGAGCCGCCACGCGGGAGCGGCTGCGAAGCTGCGCGCTGCCGTTGCCGCGGCCGTACCCGATGACGCGCGCGTCGTCCGCACCGCGACCGGATTCGTCACAGCCGTGATCGCGGCGGCCACGCCCGTCGACGCGCGTAGCGAAGGGGAGCGGCTGCGCGCGCGCGTGTCCAGTGCCGTTGCAGACAACGAGCTTTCCGCGGGCGTTGCGGGCCCCAAGCCGGGCTCATCCGGCGCGCATTTCGCGCTCGTCCAGGCCGAGCAGGCACTCGCGCTCGGCCGCACGACCGATGGGGATGGGCGAACGACGCATTTCGATGACCTCGGTCCGTACTGCTTCGTCCTCGGTCAGCCGACGAGCGAGATCCGCGCGTTCTCCGATCGCATCCTTGGACCGCTCGGCGCCGACGAGCGCAACGCCGACCTGGTGCAAACGCTCGACGCCTACCTCCGCCTTCAGGGCAGCGTGAACGGCGTCGCGCGCGAGCTGTATCTGCATCGCAACACCGTGCGTCACCGT
>JBDTMY010000178.1:0-21082 GCA_039934015.1 Chloroflexota bacterium
GGCTGCTCGAGCACCTCGCCCTGCGCATCGAGCCAGCGGTCGGGATTCTCCTGGAAGATGAGCTTGCATCGCGCGCGATCGAACTCGTAGTGCCGACCCTCGTAACGGAGGCGGATCCGGTCGGTCTCGAGTGCGACCTTGCAAACGACGCAAACGGCCGGCATCAAAAAGGCTCGAGCTCGAGAAGCGGCTGGTGCGCGCGCACGAGCTGGCCGTTCTCGGCGAAGATGCGCTTCACCTTTCCGCCGGCCGTCGAGCGGATCTCGTTGAACAGCTTCATCGCCTCGATGAGCGCGATGACGTCGCCCTTGTTCACGACCGCGCCGATCTGGACGAAGGGCGCCGCCTGTGGTGTCGGCGAGCGATAGAAGACGCCGGTGAGCGGCGCGTTGACCGTCGGCAGCTCGCTCTTCGCCTGCTGGTCCGGTCCGGTCACCGTGACGCCGCTCGACGGCGACGGCGACGGTGCGCTCTGAGCGACCGGTGCGGGCGCGCCGCCGCTCTTGCTCACCTTCACGCGCAGTCCGCCGCGCCGGATCTCGAGCTGTTGAACGTCCTCCGCGGCGAGCCGCTGCAGGAGCTCCGTCACGAGCGCGTTCGCGTCAGCGCGAAGCTTTTTCCCCTCGGCCACCCCTAGGTCCAGCGCCGCAGCAGAAGCGCCGCGTTGTGGCCGCCGAAGCCCATCGAGTTCGACAGCGACACGTCGACCTGCTGCTTGCGCGCGACGTTCGGGACGTAGTCGAGGTCGCAGACGGGATCGGGCACTTCCTGGTTGATCGTCGGGGGCAGCACGCCGTCGCGCATTGCGAGGACGCAGAAGATCGCCTCGATGGCCCCGGCCGCGCCGAGCGTGTGGCCCGTCATCGACTTGGTCGAGGACATCGCGAGCTTGTAGGCGTGGGCGCCGAACAGCGTCTTCACCGCGGCGGTCTCGGACCCGTCGTTCGCCGGTGTCGACGTGCCGTGCGCGTTGATGTACTCGACATCGGTCGGAGCGATACCGGCGCCGTCGATGGCCATCCGCATCGCGCGCACGGCGCCCTCGCCGCCCTCGGCCGGGGCGGTCACGTGGTGCGCGTCAGCGCTCTGGCCGTAGCCGATGAGCTCCGCGAGGATGCGTGCGCCGCGCGCCTGGGCGAACTCCAGCTCCTCGAGCACGACGCAGCCGCCGCCTTCGCTGAACACGAAGCCGTCCCGTTCCTTGTCGAACGGCCGCGAAGCCTTTTCCGGCGCGTCGTTGCGGCGCGACAGCGCATGAGCCTGGTTGAACGCGGCGATCGCGATCTTGATGAGACCCGCCTCGGAGCCGCCCGCGAGCATGACGTCGGCCTGACCGCGCCTGATCATCTCGGCGCCCTCGCCGATCGCGTGCGCGCTGGAGGCGCAGGCCGAGACCAGGCCCATGTTCGGGCCCTTCGCGCCGAACTTCATCGCGATCTCGCCCGCCGCCATGTCGATGATCATCATCGGGATCATGAACGCGGAGACCCGCCGGGGATCCTTCGCGTGTGACAGGACGTTCTCGACGACCGTGCTCACGCCGCCGATGCCCGATCCGAACGCGACGCCGACGCGCGGCGCGAAATCCTCGGTGATCTCCAGCTTCGCGTCGGCGATCGCCTGCGACGCGGTGGCCACGGCGAACTGCGCAAAGCGGTCAGCGCGACGTGCTTCCTTGCGTTCCATGTACTCGAGCGGGTCGAAGTCGCGCGCTTCACCGCCGATCGTCGTCTCGAGACCGGTCGTGTCGAAGCGTGTGATCGGACCGATGCCGCTCCGTCCCGCGAGCACGCCTTCCCACGTCTTCGCGACCGAGCCACCCAGGGGTGTGATCATCCCGAGGCCGGTCACGACGACGCGGCGGCGTTCCCCGTTACGCATCAGTCGAGTCTACGTGCGCGAAGCGGGGGCGACGCGGATACCGTCGAAGCGCGCACCGGTCGCATGGACGTCGTGGTCGTCGAACGAGCGGAAGACGATCGCCCGCCCCTTTCCGACGACGCTCCAGCCGTCGGCACCCTCGACGATCGCGGTGTCTTCGTCGATCGCGAGCATGCGATGCCTCTCGGGCCAGATGTGGATCCACTTTCGCCACAGGTCGATCGGAACGACATCGAAATGCGGTGCGACGAAGATGCCGGGTAGGAGCGCGAGCGCGTCTCAGACCGCCACGCGCCGCGGGAGACCGGTCTCATCGAGCCCATCCGGAAAGTGAAAGGTGCGACTTCCAAGCATCATCGCGCCGGCGCTCGAGCCCGCGAGCACCGCGCCCGCGCGATGCCGCGCCAGGACCGCCGACCAGAAACCCGTACCGGAGAGCGAATCGACAAGGTGGTCGGGCTTGCCGCCCGAGAAGTAGATCCAGTCGGCGTCAGCGATCGCGGCGGCGTGGCGCGGATCCTCCGCGTCAGCGCGGTCCAGGACCATGACGCCCGTCGCGTCGGCGCCGAGAGCGGCGAAATGGGCCGTGCCCATCTCGACCCAGCTCTTCGGCGTGTCCTCGAGCCCCGCCGCGGTCGGAACGATGGCGACGCGCACCCGACCGGGGCCGATAGCGGCGAGGATCGCGCGATCCACATCCGACATGGCCGGCGTGAACTCGCCGGACCCACACAGCACGAGGGGTCCGCGCGTCACACGGACGCCCGGATGGGGTGGAACCGCTTGTACATGCGGTCGTGATTCTTGCGGCTGCGCTTATCGCGCTCCTCTTCGGGCAGGGCCTCCCACGCGCGATGAGCGTGCCGCACCACATGCTCGACACCGATCGCCACCGCGCGCTGCCCGCGCTCGCGCACCGCGCATGAGACCGCGATGTCGAGATTGCGGTAGAAGCGATACCGCTCGTCGAACCCGCCGATCGCGAGCAGCGTGTCGCGCGTGGTCGCCTGGCAGTACCCCTGGATCGCGTCGCAGCTGCCATCGGTCACTTCGTCAAAGTGCCTGAGGTCCTTCGTCCTCAGGCCCCATGGACCGGCGATGCCCGCGCCCGAACGGAGCGCCGCCTCGAGCGGCGCGAACAGGTCGCCGAGCAGCTCCACCGAGGGATCGAGCTGCAGCAGCCGCCGGCCACGCGCGATACGCAGGAGCGCGTTGCGCCCCGCTCCCTCGCCGAGATCGCGGTCGGCGTGGATGACCCGGACACGCTCGCCGGAGGCGAGGCGGTCGATACGCGCGGCGCTTCGGTCGCTCGACCCCTGATCGAGCACCAGCACCTCCGCGTCGGCGGGCGCGAAGGGCAGCACGGACCGCACGCAGCGCTCGACGTCCTCGGGCCACTCTCGCGCCATGACGGCGATGGTCCAGTCGCACGTCGCGCGCTCGGTCCTGCGGTCGTCAAGCTCGCGTGGAGACGCGATGGTCCGGTGTGCGCGCCGCGCGAGCCGCCGATCCGCGCGCGCGACGAGCACGCCGCTCGCGAGATCGTCGACCCGGAGTCCCTCGAAACGCGAACGCAGGCCGTCGGCGACCTCGTAGTCATCCGCCGCGCGGGCGCGTTCGTGATCGGCGATGGCAGCGAGTGCCGGAGCGGGTGCGTCATCGCGCTCGCGCGCGACCGCCGCGAGGTCGAGTCCGAGAACAGCGTCGGCATCCTCCACGAATCGCAGACGCACGCTGGGCGGGATGTCCACATCGGCAACGCACGCCTGCACCAGGGCGAGCGCTCCGGGCAGGTCGAGGTCGTCGGCGAGACGTTCGCGAAAGAGCTCCTTCCACCGGTCGAGCGCGACCGTCCCGAACGCGGCGACAACGCGCGGAGGTACCGCGGCGGCGTTCGTGGGACGCACGACCTGCGCGAGGCCGCGCACGCGCTGGCGAAGGTGATCGAGACCCTCGGCGGCCTGTCGCAACGCCGCGACGCTGAAGTGCATGCGCGCGCGGTAATGGGTGAGGAGGCACTGGTAGCGGAACGCGAGCGGATCGATGCCGAGCGCCGCTATCTCGTGGATCTCGATCGTGTTCCGCGCCGACTTGGCCATCTTCACGCCATCCGCGAGCAGGTGCTGGCCATGCACCCAGGTGGTAACGACGGGATGCCCGAACGCCCCTTGGGACTGCGCGATCTCGTCCTCGTGATGCGGGAAGATGTTGTCCACGCCTCCGGTGTGCACGTCGAAGCGTTCACCGAGGTACTTCGTGCTCATCGCCGAACACTCGATGTGCCAACCCGGAAAGCCGGGCCCCCACGGCGAGCTCCACACGAGCGCGGTCCGATCGGGCTCGGCACGCTTCCAGAGGGCGAAGTCCGCGGCGCTCCGCTTGTTCGGATCGACCTCGGACCGGACGCCCTGTCGCAGCGCTTCGCCGACGTTTCCCGATAAGCGCCCGTACTCGCCGAAGCGCTTCACCGCGTAGTAGACGGTCCCCTCCACCACGTACGCGAGGCCCTTCGCGATCAGCTGCTCGACGAGAGCGATCATCTCGGGCACGTGCGCGGTGGCCCGCGGGTAGACGGTCGCGGGCAGGATGCCGAGCCTGCGTTCGTCCTCGCGGAAGGCCGCCTCGTAGTACTGCGTGATCTCGCTCGGGGTCTTCCCCGCGGCTAGCGCCGCCGCGATGACCTTGTCCTCACCGCGGTCGACGGCGTCCTGCCGCATGTGCCCGACGTCGGTGATGTTCTTCACGCTCGTTACGCGGTGGCCGAACAGCTCGAACGTGCGGCGCAGCCAGTCCGCGAGCAGGTAGGAGCGGAGGTTGCCGACGTGCACCGGCCGGTAGACCGTGGGACCGCAGGTATACATACGGATCTCGCCGTCGTTCACCGGTACGACGGGCTCCACGCGGCGCGTCAGCGTGTTGTGGAGACGAATCTGCACGCGGCCTCCCCTACCGTTACAGGCTAACGCCGCTCAATCCTGAAAGGAGCCGTCATGGCAGCGCAGTTCCTGGAAGCGGTAAAGAAGGGCGATCGCGCCGCGGTCGAGAGCATGCTCGCATCCGATCCCACGCTGGTGTCTGCGAAGGACGAGAGCGGCACATCGGCCGTGCTTCTCGCCCACTACTACGGAAAGCCGGACGTCGCCGCTGCGCTCCTGGCACGCGCGCCCGCGCTCGACGTCTTCGAGGCCGCGACGTCCGGCGACGCGAAGCGCGTGAGCGAGCTCGTCGACGCGGACCCATCGCTGGCGAATGCCATCGCCCCCGACGGCTACTCGCCGCTCGGGCTCGCGTCCTTCTTCAAGCGCCCGGGCGTCGTAAAGATCCTGCTCGAGCGGGGCGCGAAGCCGAGCGTGCCGTCGCGCGATCAGGGCTTCACGCCGCTGCACTCCGCCGTCGCCACGGACGCCGGGGCGGCAACGAGCGAGATCGTCCGTCTGCTGCTCGAGGCCGGCGCCGATCCGAACGCGAAGAGCCGGGAGGGCGGCACGCCGCTGCACAGCGCAGCATTCACCGGCGACCTTGAGATCGCGGAGATGCTCCTCGCCCACGGCGCCGATCCGAACGCGACGGACCAGCAGGGCCTGACACCGCTCGACATCGCGCGCGACCGCCGCAAGGTTGAGGTCGCGGCGCTCTGGCATCGTGCGGTCACCGACCGGAGGCGCTCTTAGCAGCGGCTAAAGGATCGTCTCTCCGAGCGCGCTCGCGACGAGCTCGACCGCGAGCGCGGCGGTGCGGTTGCTCTCGTCGAGGATCGGGTTGACCTCTGCGATCTCCACCGAGCGCAGCTTTCCGGACGCCGCGAGCATCTCCATCGCGAGCTGCGCCTCGCGGTACGTGAGACCGCCGCGCACCGGGGTACCGACGCCAGGTGCTTCGTTAGGATCGAGCGCGTCCATGTCGAGCGAGAGGTGGATGCCGTCGCCCTTACCGGCGACGGCGATCGCCTTTTCCATCGCCGGTCCCATGCCGAGGCGATCGATGTCGGCCATCGTGAGGGCGGTCACGCCGGCCTGCTTGATGTTTACGCGCTCGCCCGGATCGACATCGCGGAGGCCGATAAGCACTCCGCGCTCACCGCTCGTCGTGCCACGAAGGTCGGCCGGGAAGGGCTCGCCCGCGAGCCCGAGCGCGACGGCGAAGGGCATCCCGTGGACGTTCCCGGACGGGGTCGTCTCCGGGGTGTTGATGTCGCCGTGCGCGTCCATCCAGATGACGCCGGGCCGCTTCCCGGCGCGGGCCAGGCCGGCGAGCGTTCCCATCGCCATCGAATGATCGCCGCCGAGGACCAGCGGGATGTTGCCCGCCCGCGAGATGTCCGCGACGACCGTTGCCAGCTCCTCGCACGCGCGCACGATCTCGACGACGTTGTGCGCGCGCGGGCCGCGTGACAGCCGCTCCGGATCGACCCTCCTGCCCGCGTGGGTGGCGAGCCCCTCGTCGAGGTCAGCGACGCGGATGTTCCCGCGGTCCTTCACGCGGAAACCGATCTCCGACAGCTTCGCCACGAGGCCGCCGTAGCGGATGCCGGACGGGCCCATGTCGACGCCGCGGCGATTGCCGCCGAGGTCCATCGGCACGCCGATGATCTCGACGACCGGACGCGCCGCCATCCGGCGCAGTCGCTCCGGATCGGCCTCGCGCTCCAGGCCTGCTGGACGGGCTCGACGGTCTCCGCTGATCCGGCGCTCGATCACGGCGCAGCCCGCTTCCCCGCGGTCGCGGCGCGCGGCTGGAAGATCGCCTGGATCACGCCTTCGGCGGCGAGCTCGTCACCGACGAACGCGCGCACCTTCACGCGCGCGTAGCCGCGCCGCATCCGGTCAACGACCGCCTCGTACCGCGCGGTCTCGCCCGGACGCACGATGCGCTTGAAGTGCATCTCGTCGATCCCGGCGAACAGTCCGATCCCGTCGCGATAGTCGGGCAGTGCCATGGCCAGCACGGTGGCGGCCTGGGCGAGCGATTCGACGAGGATCACACCCGGAACGATCGGGTTACCCGGGAAATGGCCCTTCAGATACCACTCCTCGCCGGTGAAGGTGTGCTCCGCGACGGCGCGCACGCCGGGCTCGAGCTCCGTGACGCGGTCGATAAGGAGGAATGGATCGCGGTGCGGGATGAGCGCTTCGATCCCCGCGCGATCCAGCGACGTCACGGCGCGAGTCTATCGAGGCTCAAACCTTGGCCCGAAGTAGGGCCTCGTCCGTCCAGGCAAGGAATCGGATGGCCCGCGCTAAGCCGTCGCGGGCCTCGGCGGCCGTCGCGCGACGGGCTTCATATGCCACGAAGTTCTTCTTGGCGATGAGACTTCGGAGCTGGCGAGCCCGTATACGAGCCTCCGGCTCCAACTCCGCCACGTTCTCAAGCAGGTCAACGGCCCGTTGATGATCGGGGTCGGACGAACGGCGTCCGAGCAGAGCGACGCAGACCGCATCGCTCGCCGCGATACCAGCGTGGACCGCGTTGAGCAGCGCCGCGTCGTGGTGGTCGTTCTCAGCCGCGGCCTGGGCCGCAGCCAGGAACTCTCGCGCCTTCGCTACGAGGACGCGCGCTTCGCGACGCGGCACTTCCGTGGTCCGACCTGCCTTTGCCGTCACGACTTTCTTCTTGCGGAACGTAGCGGGAGGGCCTTGCCCTCTTCTCGAATGCGCTCGCGCAAGCCCGCGGCCCCGCGGGTCGGCAGCCTGATGATGTTGATCCGGTTGCCGAATCGGCCATGAAACGCCTCAAGCTCCGGGGAGTCTTCGGGAATCGGTCGAGGCGACTCGATCGCGACGTCGAGATCGCTGTCAGGTCGCATGTCTCCTCGTGCTGCGCTTCCGAAAAGGTAGGCCGCCCGCACGCCGGGGAGCTTCCGCACGACTGCGGCAATGGACATCTCGACATCCTCCCCGACGGAACGCTCCCGATCAAAGAGGTCGCGAACGACAGGAACGAGTACGTGGTCAGGATTCAGCCGATACGCGTCGCGCTTGAGCGAGCGCGTGACGAGCAAGAGGCCCTGCCGCTCGAGCGACGCCAAGACGTCGCGCGTCGTTGGCTGTGACACGCGGGCACGTCGGGCGAGCTCACGCCCACTAACTGCCGCCGTCGGTGGAAGGACGGCCAGGGCTCGCAGCACCCGAACGTGGCTGCCGGTCGCGAAGAGATCGTCAAGAGGGTCTTGGAGTCTCACTGATAGGAAATCCTATCACGTGAGTCTAATTCCGTTCAGGCGCTGAGCGCGTCGACTCCGACGGTGTCGATGAGATGCGTCGTGACCTGGCCCGAGCGGAACAGCTCGCTGGCCAGGATCTTCTTGTGCGCGGGGATGTTGGTCGTCACACCGACGACCGTGAACTCATCGAGGGCGCGCTGCATGCGCACGACCGCCTCCGCGCGGTCGCGACCCCACGCGATGACCTTGGCCAGCAGCGAGTCGTAGTAGGGCGGGACCTCGTAACCCTGGAAGCAGTGCGTGTCGATGCGGATGCCGGGGCCGCCGGGCTGCAGCCAGGTGGTGAGCACGCCGGTCGACGGCGCGAAGTTCTGCTCGCTGTCCTCGGCGTTGATGCGGCACTCGATCGCGTGGCCGCTGACCCAGAGCTGCTCTTCGCTGAACGAGAGCGGCTGCCCAGACGCGAGCGCGATCTGCTCTTTCACGAGATCGATGCCCGTGGTCATCTCGGTCACCGTGTGCTCGACCTGGATCCGCGAATTCACTTCGATGAAGAAGTACTCGCCCGCGGCGTCGACGAGGAACTCGAAGGTGCCGACGTTGCGGTAGCCGACGCGGACCGCGGCGTCCACGGCGCGGCGCGCGATCTCCTGGCGCAGCTCTTCGCTGATCGACGCCGACGGCGCCTCTTCGATCATCTTTTGGTTCCGGCGTTGGATGGAGCACTCACGCTCGCCGAGGCAGATACCGCTGCCGTATTCGTCGACCGCGATCTGCGCCTCGACGTGCCGCACACCCTCGAGGCAGCGCTCGACGTACAGCCCCGCGTCGCCGAACGAGGCCTTGGCCTCGGTGCTCGCCTGGTCCCATAGCCGCTGGAGATCCTGCGGCGCGGTCACCTTGCGCATCCCCCGACCGCCGCCGCCCGAACGCGCCTTCAGCATCACCGGATAGCCAACGGCCTCCGCGACGCGCAGCGCCTCGGACATCCCCTTCACCGGGCCATCAGAACCCGGGATCACCGGCAAGCCGAGCTTCTTCATCGCGACCCGCGTCGCGACCTTGTCGTGGAACCGACGCAGGATCTCGGGCGGCGGACCGATGAACACCAGTCCATGCTCTTTGCAGACTTCCGCGAAATCGGCGTTCTCGGCGAGGAAGCCGTAACCCGGGTGCACGGCCTGCGCTCCGCTGATCAGGGCCGCCGAGATGATCGCCGGGATGTTCAGGTAGCTCTCGCGCGCGGCCGCCGGCCCGATGCAGATCGCCTCGTCAGCGGAATGCACCGGAAGGCTGTGCGCGTCGGCCTCGCTGTACACGACCACGGTCTGGATGCCGAGCTCGCGGCAAGCGCGGATGACCCGTAGCGCGATCTCGCCTCGATTGGCGATGAGGATCTTATCGAAGGACAGTGAGCGCCTCCTCCAGTGTCTTCACGTCCGACACGTTCGCGGTGCGCGCCTCGGGGAGGATCCGTTTCGCGAGCCCGGTGAGCACGTTGCCGGGACCGAACTCGACGAATGCGCTCGCGCCCTCGCCCTGCGCGCGCCGCATGCAGGCGACCCACTGTACTGGAGACCAGACCTGTTTCTCCAGCAATGACGTGAAGTCCGCCGCATGTTCGTGCACCTGCGCATCGACATTCGCGACGACTCTGTAACGCAGAGCCGCGAAAGGCGTCGATTTGATCGCAGTGCCAAGCTCGGGGCCGACCGGTCGCATCGCGGGCGAGTGGAACGCCGCCGAGGTGCGCAGCGGTATGACGCGTTTCGCGCCCGCCGCTTTGAGCGCGGAGGTCGCGCGATCGAAGCCGTCCTTCGGTCCGGAGATGACCACCTGCCCGGGCGCGTTGTCGTTCGCGACCACCAGACCGCTCCCCTCGATCGCGCGCGTGATGACGTCGGCATCGAGGCCGATGACCGCGAGCATCCCGCCCGCGGGATCGGCTTCCTGCATCAGCTCTCCACGGCGACGCACGAGGACGGCGGCGTCCGCGAGCGTCAGCGCGCCGGCGGCGACGAGAGCGGTGAACTCGCCGAGCGAGTGGCCCATCGCGACGACCGGCTCACCGAGGGCGCCCGCGGCTTCCGCCGCGGCGCGCAGCGCCGCAACGGACGCGGTGAGGAGCGCGGGCTGCGTGTTTGCGGTGCGGTCGAGCTCGCTTTGCGGTCCGTCCCAGCAGATCCGGCGCACATCGAGCCCCAGTGCGTCGTTCGCTTCCTCGAACGCGCGCGCCGCGCTCGTGTAGCGCTCGGCCAGCTCTCGCCCCATACCCACGACCTGAGAGCCCTGCCCCGGAAACAGCCAGGCGATGCCGCTCTCCATGGACGCGGAATGTTAGTCGTGCGGCGCCGGTGGGCCTAAGCCTTCTCCGCGGCGCGCTTCATCGCCGCCGCGTAGTCGGGGAAGTAGCGCGCGATGTCGCTGAGGTCGAACTCGCGGAGGATCGACGTGTTCGCCTCGTGATCGAGGAGGAATTCGAACGAGCGGCGCAGCAGCTCGTGCACATCACCGCCGCCGTAGCGCTCGAGCTCCCCGGGTGACACGCGCACGACGTGCGAAGTCTTCGTGGGAGCCGTCACCGTGACGTGCGCTAGCCAGCCGCTCCCCGAATCGCTGTAGTTGATGTCGATCTTGCGAGCTGCCATCAGCGCAGTGTTATCACGAGTAGCGGTTGCCCGTATTCGACGGGCGCGCCGCCGGCCACGAGGACCTCGCGGACCTCACCGTCCGCGGGAGCGACGATCTTCGCGACGTGACCGAGCGACTTGATGCCTCCCAGGAGATCGCCGCGCGTCACCGCGTCGCCGGCGTGCCACTCGCGCTCGGGCGTGAAGATCCCCACCGTCGTCGCGTGCACCCGCTGCGAGGGCAGGCGGACCGGCTCAGCATCGCTTGCGGCGGCCAGGGGTCGCTCCGTCGTCGCGAGGCTCGCGTCGGTCCGCGCGGCGCCGCGCCGTGTGACCGAAACGGCAAAGCTGTCGGCCTCGACCTCGATCGTCACCGCCGCGGAGCCGTCGGCCAGGCGCATGAGGTCGTCCAGCAAGCCGAGGACGTGGTCGGTGTCGCTCAAGATGTCATCCGTTTGGCGATACGGCGCCACCAGGGTCGCGGCGGAGGCGGTGGGGCCTCGGCGCCGCCCGGCTCGTCGACCGCGCCGAAGGCGCGGAATCGCTCGTAGCGCGCCGACAGCAGATCGGCCGCGGGCACGCGCTCGAGCTTGGCCAGCTGCGCGGCCAGCGCCGTCCGGATCGCTGCGGCGGTGGCCGCGTGGTCGGTGTGCGCGCCGCCCGCAGGCTCGGGAATGAGCGCGTCGACGATGCCGAGCTCGAGGAGGTCGGGTCCCGACAGGCGCATGGCCTTCGCGGCACGCTCGGCCTCAGCCGGACTTCGCCAGAGGATCGCGGCGCAGCCTTCGGGCGAGATCACGGAGTAGATCGCGTTCTGGAGCGCGAGCACGACGTCGCCGACGCCCAGCGCAAGCGCCCCGCCGGAGCCGCCCTCGCCCAGCACGACCACGATGATCGGCGTCTGCAGCCGGGCCATGAGAAGGATCGACTGCGCGATCGCCTCCGCCTGTCCACGCTCCTCCCCCTCGGGACCGGGGTATGCGCCGGGCGTGTCGACAAAGGTGACGAGCGGGAGGTGGAACTTCTCCGCCAGCCGGTAGAGCCGCATCGCCTTGCGGTACCCCTCCGGATGCGGCATCCCGAAGTTGCGCGCGATGTTCTCCTCGGTCGACGCGCCCTTCTGCTCGCCGACGACGACGACCGGCCGGCCGTCGAGGTCCGCGATGCCGCCGACGATCGCGGGATCGTCGCGGAAGCCGCGATCGCCATGCAGCTCGTTGAAGCGGTCGAACACGCGGCCGATGACCTCGAGCGTGTGCGGGCGCTGGATGTTGCGGGCCGCCTGCACCGCTTCCCACGGGCTCGCGCGCGACGTGAGCTGCGCGGGCTCGGTGATGAGGTTCGCGTCGACCGGCAGGTGGCCGTTGCCGTCCACGCTGCGCTTGCTGCCGACGAGGCGGTCGAGCATCGACATGGTCAGAGGCTCCAGCGCAGGTCCTGGGACGCGGCGCGGAACGCGGTGAGGAACAGCGCGAGCCGCTCGCGCAGCTGTGGCCGCGGAACGATCTGGTCGATGAACCCGCGCTCGAGGAGGAACTCGGCCTTGCCGAAGCCCGTCGGCAGCTTTTCGCCGACGGTCCCGCTCGTCACGCGCTCGCCGGAGAAGCGGATGAGCGCGCCCGGCTCGGCGACGATGATGTCCCCGAGCGATGCGAAGGACGCGAGGACGCCGCCGGTGGTGGGATCGGTGATGACGCTCACGTACGGAAGGCGTGCCTGGTCGAGCCGTGCGAGCGCGCCGAGGATCTTCGCCATCTGCATGAGTGCGATCGTTCCCTCCTGCATGCGCGCGCCGCCGGAGGCGGAGACGATCACGAGCGCCCTTCGCTCCGCGAGCGCGCGCTCGGCGGCGCGAGTGATCTTCTCGCCGACGACCGCTCCCATCGATCCGCCCATGAACTCGAAGTCCATCACTGCGAGCATCACCGGGTTGTCCCCGATCGTCGCTTCTCCGGTGATGATCGCGTCCTTCTCGCCACTCTTCGTCTGCGCCGCGGCGATACGTTCCGGGTACGGCTTGCTGTCGGTGAAACCGAGCGGGTCGCCGGAGGTCAGCGCGCCGTCATGCTCGTGGAACGAGCCCTTGTCGACGAGCAGCTCCACGCGCTCGCGCGCGCCAAGACGGAAGTGGTGCTCGCACTTCGTGCACACGCTCAGATTGCGGGCGAGCTGCTTGTTGAAGAGCATCTCGCCGCAGTTGGGACACTGCGTCCACAGGTGAGATGGGAACTCGTTCGCCTTTCGGGCGAACGGCATCCGGAGTCTCACTTCGCGTCGTCCTCCAAATACCAGCAGAGCCCAACGACACCCGGTCCGGCGCGGGCGCCGATGACCGGGCCAGCTTCGGCGATCCAGTGCTCGACGCAGTGGTACCGCTGCTGTACCCAGTCGGCTACATCGCGCGCGCGCTCGGGCGTGTTCGTGTGGAGGGTGCAGGCATGGATGCGCGCGCCCTCGGGGACGCGCGAGGCCACGAGCTCCTTCATGCGCTCCACGGCCTTCTCGCGCGTGCGCACGCGATCGGCGGGATGGACGATGCCGTTCGCGACCTCGAGGATCGGCTTCATCTTGAGCAGCGAGCCGAAGAGCGCCTGGGCGCCGCTTACACGTCCGGATCGCTTCAGGTACTCGAGGGTGTCGGCGACGGCGTAGATCGGGATCTTTCCCGCGAGCTTCATCGAGAGCTTCACGGCCTCTTCGAACGAGCCGCCCGAGCGGCGCAGGCGCGCGCAGGCGGTCGCGATGAGCGAAATGCCACCCGCGAGCGAGCGCGTGTCGATCACCTCGATGCTCACGCCGGGCATCCCTTGCGCGGTCGTGGTCGCCACCGAGAAGGTGCCGGAGAGCTCGGTCGCGACCGTGAGCACGAGGAGCTGTTTCGTTCCCTCGGCGACGATCGCGTCGTACACGTCGCGGCACTCGCCCATGTTCGGTTGCGACGTTCCGGTGAGCACTCCCGGAGCCGCGATGCGGCGGTAGAACTCATCAGCGGTCAGATCGACGTTCGCGGTGAAGGTCTCCGACCCGATGTCGACGTGCAGCGGAAGCCAGCGAATGTCGAATTCACGCTGGAGCTCAGGTGTGAGGCACGCGGTGCCGTCGACGACGATGGCGAAGTGCTCACTCATGTGAGAGCCACCTCACCGGCGATGACGCGCTCCGTGCCCGATGACGTGCGCACGAGAAGCGCTCCGTCGTCGGCGATCGCGGAGGCGACGCCGCGGAGCGGCGCGCGCTCGCCGGTGCGTACTTCGACCTCTTTGCCCAGGAACGTCGAGCGGCGGCGCCATTCCTCGAGCGCCGCGTCGCGATCGATAGGCCCCTCAAGGCGATCCAGCTCCCGCGTCAGGCGCGCGAGTAGCGCGAGCCGGTCGAGCGGTGATCCCGCGAGCGCGAGCGAAGTGGCCCGCTCGCGGAGCTCCGCGGGGAAATCGTCACGGCGCTGATGCACGTTGATACCGATACCCAGCACGAGTACGCCTCCCTCGCCGTCCGATGTCGCGTGGGCGAGCGCGCCCGCCACTTTCCGCCCCTCGACGTGTACGTCGTTGGGCCATTCTAGGCGGGCATCCACGCCCGCGAGGGCCTCCAGAGAGCGCGCGATCGCGACACCGGCAAGGGCCGCGAAGAGCGCCGGCGCGACCGGCACGGGCCGCACGATCCACGATGCGAGGAGGCTCGTTCCCTTTGGCGCGACCCAAACACGGCCGCGCGTTCCCTCGCCCGCGCTCTGCTCGTTGGCCACGATGATCCCACCCGCCGCGCCCTGCGCCCCGAGCTCGCGCGCGCGCGTCTGCGTGGATGGAAGGATGTCGTGGTACTCGACGGCGCGGCCGAGCTCTCGCGCGAACGCCGAACGTACCGCGAGGTCCGCGAGCAGCGGTAGTCGCGTTATCGAAGGACCTGCGCGCCCGCGGCGCGCACGCGCACGATCCGACCACGGCCCGGAACGCCCGCGGTCGCGGCGGCCTCCTCCATCGCTGCCACGACCCGCGGCGCGAGCCGCGTTGGCGCGACCGCTAGCACGCTCGGACCCGCGCCGGAGAGTGCCGCGCCGAACGCTCCGGCCTCACGAGCCGCGGCGATGATCTCGCCGAGCGCCGGCACGAGCTTGGTGCGGACGGCCTGATGCAGGCGGTCAGCCATCGCGAGCGCGAGCAGCGCGCCGTCCGCGCGCAGGACCGCGGCGATGAGCGCCGCGCCGTGCGCGACGTTGAAGACAGCGTCGTCCCGTGACACCTGCGCGGGAAGGACGGCGCGCGCGAGCTCGGTGGAGAGGGGGCGGCTCGGAATGAGAAGGCAGATCCGCCAGGCGCGCGGGAAGACGAGTCGCGTCGCCACCGGACCACCGTCGTTCGGGAGTGCGACGGTGAACGCGCCGTAGAGCGCCGCGGCGACATTGTCCGCATGTCCCTCGACCTCGCTCGCGATGCGCAGGAGCGTGCGGCGGTCGAACGGGTCGCCGAGCAGCGCGTTGGCGGCCACCGCGCCACCCACGATCGCCGCCGCGCTCGAGCCGAGACCGCGCGCCATCGGGATCGCCGAGCGCTGTGTCACCTGCTGCGCGACCGGCTCGCGACCCGCGGCCTTCGCGGTCGCGCGCGCCGACACGATGAAGAGGTTCTCCTCGTCCGCCGGAAGCTGCCCATCGCCCTCGACGGTCACCGACCAGGTCTTCGCCGGCCGCAGCTCGAACTCCGCGAGTAGCGGCAGCGCAAGCGCGAAGGAGTCGAACCCCGGACCGAGATTCGCGCTGGTGGCTGGCACGCGCACACGCAGCTCGCTCATGCTCGGACCCTAGACGCGCGTGATCTGCGCGATCGCGCCCATGACCGCGTCGGCGGTCGCGTCCACCACGGCGACCTCCCGAGTCAGCGAGCGCGCCGTTTCCGGATCTTTGAGACCGTGGCCGGTCAGAACGCATACGACGGTCGCCACGCCGCGCAGTCCCCCACTCTGCGCGCGCTTCCGAAGGCCTGCGACCGATGCGGCGCTCGCGGGCTCGACGAAGATCCCTTCCTCGCGGGCAAGGGTCTGGTAGGCATCGAGTATCTCGGCGTCGGTCACGGCCTCGATCGCGCCGCCGGACTCATCGCGCGCGCGCACCGCGCCGTCCCACGATGCCGGCGCGCCGATCCGTATGGCGGTCGCGATCGTTTCCGGGTCCGCGACCGGCCTGCCGAGCACGAGCGGGGCGGCGCCCTCGGCCTGCCACCCGAACATGCGCGGCCGGCGCGTCGACATCCTCGCGCTCGCGGCCTCGACGAACCCCTTCCAGTACGCCGTGATGTTCCCGGCGTTGCCGACCGGGATGAAGAGCGCGTCGGGCGCATCGCCGAGGGCCTCGCAGATCTCGAATGCCGCGGTCTTTTGACCTTCGAGGCGATCGGGGTTCACGCTGTTCACCAGCGTGGCCTCGCCCTGCGCCGCGATCTCCTTCACGACCCGGAGGGCCACGTCGAACGAGCCGCGCACCGTGACCAGCGTCGCACCGAACACGATCGCCTGGGCCAGCTTGCCAAGTGCGACGTGGCCCGCGGGCAGAACGACGGTGCAGGACAGGCCGGCGCGCGCCGCGTAGGCGGCGGCCGAAGCCGCCGTGTTCCCCGTGGACGCGCAGAGCACCGCCCCCGAGCCCGCCTCGAGCGCCTTCGCGATCGCGACCACCATGCCGCGGTCTTTGAACGAGCCTGTCGGGTTCGCGCCCTCGACCTTGAGCCAGACCGCATCGACGCCCGTCAGGCGCTCGAGCGACGGCGCGCGCACGAGCGGTGTGCCGCCTTCTCCCAGCGTGAGACGCGGTGTGCGCGCGGTGACGGGCAGATGCGCGGCCCAACGCTCGATGAGACAAGGCGCAGGCGTCACGACGGGATGTTAGCCCTCCTAAGATGAACGCCGTGAGGCTCAGTGCGCGGGAACATCAGCTGCTCCAGGTGCTTGTGGTGCTGGCGATCCTGTATCTCGCGATCCAGGTGTTCGCGTTCGGATGGATCGCCGTCGCACAGGTGGCCGACGTCATCCTCATCTTCGTCGCCGCCTGGGCGCTCGCCTATCTGCTGTCGCCTCTGGTGAATCGTATCGACGCTGGGACACCGCTCAACCGCACGCTCTCGGTCGTGGTCGTGTACATCGCGATCGCGCTGGTGCTCACGCTCATCGGCCTGCTCGTCGTCCCGCCGCTCGTCGCGCAGCTGAACGACCTGGTGACGCGTGGACCGGAGTACGGCGAGCGCGCCTCGGAGCTGGCCGCGAGCGTTCAGGCAACGCTGGAGCGGATCGGCATCCGCGTGGACCTCGCCACCTTTTACGGCACTTTGCCACAGCGGTTCGGGGATCTCGCCGCGGCCTATGCCGCGGACATCCTCGGGGTCGTATCGGCCACCGCCGCGGTCTTCTTCAACGTGTCGTTGATCCTCATCATCGCGTTCCTGATGCTCAACGACGGTGACACGATGTGGCACCGCTTCACGCGCGCGCTGTCGCCCGAGCTCGCGAGCGAGGCCGAGCTGCTGCGGCACAGCGCGGACCGCTCGTTCGGCGGCTTCATCCGAGGTTCGCTCATCCTCGGCGTGATCTACGCGGTGGCGACCATCGTGATCCTCGTTCCCCTCGGCGTTCCGTATGCGGGCGTCCTCGCGCTGGTCTCCGGCCTCACGATGATCATCCCGTTCTTCGGACCGATCATCGCGATGGTCCCGGTGCTAGCGGTGACGTTCGTCGGCGCTCCGGATCGCCTGCTGATCGTCTTCATCCTCGTGCTTGCGGTGCAGCAGGTGCTATTGAACGTCGTCGGCCCGCGCATCATGTCGCGAAGCATCGGCATCCATCCGATCTTCGTGTTCCTCGCCCTCTTGCTCGGCGCGAAGCTGGCGGGCTTCTGGGGCGTGTTCCTCGCGGTGCCGGTCGCGGGCATCATCAACACCTTCCTGCGCTACACGTACGAGCTCGCCGCCGGACGCCGCACGCGCGTGCAGGCGTCCACGCTCATCGAGGATCGCGAGGCGCGCGCGGCCGGACAGTGACCGAGCCTCGGCACATCCTGATCACGAACGACGATGGCATCGATGCCGACGCGCTCCCACCCCTCGCGGAAGCACTTGCAAGTCTCGGCGATGTGGACGTCATCGTCCCCGAGCGCAACTGGAGCGGTGCGAGCCACAGCATCACGCTCTTCCGCCCGCTTCGCGTCCGCGCGACGAAGCTGCGCAACGGCCACGCGGCATACATGACCGACGGGTCGCCGACGGATTGCGTCCGCCTCGCCGTCCTTGGGTTCCTGAGGCATCGGCCAGACATCGTCGTGAGCGGCATCAACCGCGGCGCCAACATGGGCGACGACATCACCTACTCCGGGACCGTCGCCGCGGCGATGGAAGGCCTGCTGTCGAACATCCCGTCGATCGCGATCTCGATCGGAGCGTTCGGTGGGGATACCGACTATGAGCCGGCCGCGAGCTTCGCGGCATTGCTCGCGCGCAACATCCTTGAGCGCGGCCTCGCGCCCGACACGCTGCTGAATGTGAACGTCCCGCCCCTACCCCGCGATCAGATCGCCGGCGTCGAGGTGACCCGTCTGGGCAAACGGACCTATCGCGATCAGCTCGTCGAACGCCTCGATCCGTACGGCAATCCGTACTACTGGGTGGGCGGGCCGGCAGTGAGCGGCGAGGCCGAAGACGGCACAGACGTCGCCGCGATGGCTGCGGGGAAGATCAGCGTGACGCCGATCGCGCTCGACCTGACGAATCACGCACTGCTCGAGGAGCTCGCGCGCTGGGACTGGGGCTGGTCCGCACCGGTCGAGGTCACCGCGGACTGACGGATGAGCGGCGGCTCGCCGAGGAGCGTCGCGACCAGATAGCAGGCGATCGCAAGCCACGCGAGTCCCGTGAACCCGGTCTCCAGCGCAAGACCGGCGGCCAGGATCGAACCGATCACCGACGCGACGCCGTTCACACCCCACGCCCATGCGAGCAGGTCCCGCTGATGCGCGCCCGCGGCGCTAAGCACGCGGGGGAATGCTGTGCCGAGCGGCAGTCCGAGCGCGACCGCGAACAGCAGCGCGACGAACACGCGCACCGCAAGGGGCGCCGCCAGCGTGGCATCCGCCGCACGCGGCAGGATCACCAGCACCGCCGCGAGCGCCAAGGCGCTTCCGAGCGCTGCGCCGCGCAGGCCACCAGGAAGCCGGCGGATGCTCGCGGATCCGGCGGCCGCTCCCGACAGCAGCCCGGCGACGCCGACCGCGAGCGCCAGCGTCGGTTGTCCCAGGTACAGCGTCAGGCGCTGCAGCAGGACGATCTCGACGACGATGAAACCGGTCCCGAGCAGGACCGCGTAACCGGTGACCCACCGCGCGAGTCGTGCGTCGGACCGCGACACCGTGCGGCGCAGCGGGAGAAGGATCAGCGCGAACGACAAGAGCAGCGCCGTGACCAGCGCCGCGATGAGCGTCTGCTGGCCCTGGGCGAGCGCGGCGCGCCCGGCGAGCGCCTCGCCGAGCGGGACGCTGTCGAAGAAGAACGGGCGGTCGTCGGTCGACGGAGCTTGCTGCCCGCTCGGGGAGAACGTCGTCGCGAGCCGCCCGCTTCTCCGGCTGGGGTCGTACGCGACCTCGAAGCCGTGCGCTCCTGCGAAGTCGCGAACGACCTTCAGGCTGCCCTCGGTGAACTCCTCGGCGCGGACGAGCATCAGTCCGAACTCGGCGCTGCGAACGACCGCGATGTGCCGCTCCGGACGCAGCGCGCCGACGCGGCGCAGCCCCGCGCTCGCGACCTCCATGGCCCGGAGGATCTCGCTCGGCGGATCGCGGTACCAGCGACCGATCGATAACGTCCCGCCGGGAGCGAGGTGGCCGATGTAGTCGGCGAACGCCTCTTCGGTGTAGAGGTAGCTCTCCGACAGCGAATATGCGCCGCTCTGCAGCGCGGCCCAGCTGTCGACAACGGTCATCACGATGACGTCGTACCGGTCGCTCGAGCGGCGGACGAAGCTGCGCGCCTCATCCGCGACGACCGTCACGCGCGGGTCGTCGTACAGCGCGCCGCCGTACTCACGGTAGTGATCGCGCACCGTCGCGATCACCGCTCGGTTCACGTCCACTCCGGTGACGGCGCGCGCATCGCGCTGTAGCGCGACGAGCACGTCGATGCCGCCACCGGGACCGATGACCAGCACATTCGGCCGGTCGACGAGGAGATACGGCGTCGCGAGCACACTCGAGTCGAGCACCAGCCCGTCGGCCTTCGTGCCGCCCTCGACGATCAGGGTCGAGGCATCGAGGTCGATCCGCAGGATGAGCGACCGTGGCCGCTCTCCGGCGAACGCCGTGTCGACGAGGAAGTCGTACGCGCTCGACGCTCCGTCCGAGCCGTAGCGGATCACGTCCACCCGCCCCTGCGGATCCCAGCGCGCAGATTCCACCGTGGCCCCGCGCCGAAGATCCTCGAGGATCGGCTTGAACGCGGCGGGTCGGAGCGGCGCGATCTGGTCGCCGATGGACGCGAGCGCGAGCGTGAGCAGCGCGGTCGGGAGGACCACGGCAAGCGCGACGCGGCGCCGCGCGTCTCGGGGGGCGAGGACGAGGGCTGCCATCGCGGCGAGCGTCGCGGCCGCGCCGTATTCCCCCGGCGCGCCGAGCACGGGCATCAAGGTGAACGCAAGCACTCCACCGACCGCCGCGCCGGCGAGATCCGCGGCATACGTGCGGCCGCTCCAGGCAGGATCGGCCGCGAGCGCGCGGACGACCACCCAGCTCACCAATACGTAGGGCAGGCTGCTGGCCGCGTAGATCAGCACGACGGCGATGCTCACGTCGAGAGCCGCCGGATCGACCACGGTCGCGACGGCCATTGCGAGGACATAGCTCGCGCTCGCCAGCGCCGCGAGACGCGCTGTGCTCGGTGCGCCCGAGCGACGATCGATCAGCGTGGCCGCGGCCGCACCGGCGCCCACGCCGAGCAATGCGATCGACACCGCCACGAACGTGAGGTGGTAGCCGAGCGTCGCGCTGAAGAGACGGGTTTGCGCGACTTGGAAGAGCAGCGCGGAGCACGAGAGCAGGAACACCGCGACGGCGGTGCGCGCGGGAAACGCCTGGGGCATCGGCGCAATCTAGACGGCCCGGCCTACCTCGGCGCGATCAAATCGGTATTCAGGTCGAGCTGCGCGAAGCGCCCGTCGTCGCGTCGTTCGCCGGCATGCCAGGCCAGCGGCCGCGGGAAGAACGGGCCGGCGAACGCGAACGAGTGGTACTCGCCGTTCTCGCCGCAGGGATCGCTGCCGGTCCCTCCGATGTCCCGCACGAAGTCGCCGTCGATCACGCGTCCGAGCCACGAGATGTCGAGCTTCTCGGTCTCCACGCACGTGAGCACCGCTCGCCCGCCGATCGCAACGAAATCGTTCAAAACGG
>JBDTMY010000179.1:0-3876 GCA_039934015.1 Chloroflexota bacterium
TGAGCGCGAAGGCGGCGACCGCGAGCAGGGCGATCACCGCACCGCCGATGAGCAGAGGAGCCGTCCCTCCACCGTCGTTCGCCGCGGCTGGAGCAGGCGCCTGCTGGGTCGGCGCCGCGACGGCGACGCTCGGCGTGGGGGAGGCGCTCGGCGCGGCTGAAGTGGCTGCGGCTGTTGGCGTCGGTGTGGCTGTCGGCGCGACGGTCGGAGCTGAAGTCGGCGCTTGTGTCGGCACCGCGGTGGGCGGCTGAGTCGGCGGCGCGGTCGCTGCCGCCCGGACGATGATCGTGCCTGTCATCGAGGGACCGTGGATGCCGCAGTCGTAGGGAAACGTGCCGGCGGCATTGAAGATCAGCGAGCCGCTTTGCCCCTGGCTCAGTGTGGGCGTCGTTCCGACCCCGGCGACGCGGGCGCTGTGTTGGAAGGTGTCCCGGTTGGTCCACGTGATCGTGTCGCCCACGGTGATGGTCACGCTTTGCGGACTGAAGGCAAATCCCGCGATGTCGATCGGCCTTACCGCCGCCGATGCGGTCGAAGCCAACGCGCAGAACAGGAGCGCGCTCGCGAAGATCGCGAAACGCGCGGCCCTCATCGCCGGCGGAGGAGCGCGCCGCCGCGCAGCAGCAGGTAGAGGGCAACTGCGCCGATGCCGGCGAGAGTGATGGCTCGGGCCGTGTCGACGCCGGTACTCGTCTGCGCCGGGAGCTCGGGTGCCTGGTCCGCGCCGCGCACGACGACTCCCGGGCTCGGGATCGGCGTCGGAGTCGGCGGCACGAATGTCGGCGCGCCGCCCGTGACCACCGCGATCGGTCCATCGGCGGCGGCCACGACGACCATCCCGGACATGCTCTGGCCATGCAGGCCACAGATGTACCGGTACGTCCCCGGCGAGATGAACCGCAGCGAGGAGCTCTGTCCGAGCCCGAAGTTCTCCGTCTGACCGAGCCCGGTGAGGAATACGACGCTGTGCAGCGCGCTGTCGCGGTTCGTCCACGTCACGGTGTCGCCGGCGGTGATGAACAACACGTCAGGCTTGAACAGGAATGCGGAGATGTCCACGCTGACCGTCGCCGCCGACGCATTCGACACGAGCGCGAAGAACAGCAGCGTGCACGCGAGCGCGGCGAAGCGGACCCCTCTCATCCTCACGCACGTACGATACCGGCGTGCCCGTCGCCTCGCCCCCGTTCGCCGCGCTCGTGCGCGAGGCGGCGCGGCTCGGCCTCACTCTCTCGCCCGAGCAGATCGCACTGTGCGAGCGCCTCGCGAACGAGCTCATCGAACGCAATACGTCCGTGAACCTCACAGCGATCACCGCACCGGAGGACATCGCGCACAAGCACTTCCTCGATTCCTTCACCGCCTTCGCCGTCAGGCGCTGGACGGGCCGCGAGCGCGTCATCGATGTGGGCAGCGGCGCGGGCTTTCCCGGTCTCGCCATGCGCATCGCCATGCCAAAGATCCACGTCACGCTGGTGGAATCGGTCGGCAAGAAGGTCCGGTTCCTCGAGGATGTGTGCGCCCTTCTCGGACTGGCCGACGTCGAGATCCGCAACGAGCGCGCGGAGGTGTTGGCTCACGAACGTCGCGATCGTTACGACGTGGGCACCGCGCGTGCCGTCGGGACGCTCGGGCAGGTGAGCGAGTACCTCCTGCCGTTCCTGCGTGTCGGCGGCGATGCGATCGTGTGGAAGGGACGGGTCGATGCCGAGCTTCCGGGCGCGCAGAAAGCCTGCGCGGCGCTCGGTGGCGAGATCGTGTCCATCGTGCCCACGGCGTCGCTCGGCGTGGGTGAGGTGCTGCCGGGTCGGAACCTCGTTGTCGTACGCAAGACTCGCGCGACGCCGCCGCGCTATCCACGCACCTCGGCCGAAGCGCGTCGCCGCCCGTGGTGATCGTCCCGTCGGTCGACGTGCGAGCGGGGCGCGTGGCGTACCGCGGCGGTGTCGGGGCGGAAACGCTCCCCGGCGATCTCGCGTCGAGCTACATCGCCCGTGGCGCGGCCGAGCTGCATCTGGTCGACCTGGACGGTGCCGAGCGGGGCGACTACGTGAACGCTGAGATGCTCGCGGGCATCGCGCGCGCCGCCGCGGTCCCGTGCCGACTCGCCGGCGGCATCTCGTCGCTCGCGAAGGCCGAGGAAGCGATCGCGGCGGGATTTGCCGGGGTGCTCTTCTCGAGCGCGGTGTTCGGCGACGACACGCTGCTGCGGCGCATCGCGCGGCTCGGCGACCGCGCGATCGTGGAGATCGAAGCGAAAGACGGAGCGCTCGCGCCGCGCGGCGGCGAAGAGAGCTTGGTGCGGCGCGTCTCGGGCCGAGACGCGCTCGAGGCTGCGGAGATCGCCGTGCTGCGGGGCATCCGCGCGCTGTACGTCGTCGACACGAGCGCGGACGGCCGGCTCGGAGGGCCACCGCTCGTCCTCATGGAACGGCTCCGCGCGAAGATCGGGCCTGAAACTGCCTTCCATACCGGTGGTGGGGTCCGTGATGTCGACGATGTGCGCGCGCTTGCGCGTTGGGGAGCCGCCTCCGTCGTGATCGGGCGCGCGTTCCTCGACCACCGCTTCACGCTGGCGGAAGCGCAGGCCGCGTGCGCGTAGGACTTCTTTCGGACATCCACGCCAATCTCGTGGCGCTTGAAGCGGTGCTCGCCGAGCTCGGGAAGGTGGATGCGCTGTGGGTGACCGGAGACACCGTGGGCTACGGACCCGATCCCGCCGAAACGCTCGCGCTGCTGCGCGAGCGCCGCGCGCTGCTCGTCCAGGGGAACCACGACCGAGCCGTCGCGACCGGGGAGGGGCTGGAGTACTTCCACGATCGCGCGGCGGATGCGGCGGCGCTGCATCAGAAATGGCTCTCGTCCGAAGACCGCGACGCGCTCGCCGCCCTACCGACCATCGTGAAGGCGGACCGTTTCACGCTGTGTCACGGCAGCCTGCGCGATCCACTCTGGGAGTACGTGACCACGACACGCGCGGCCGCCGCGACGCTGCAGCTCGCGGAGACCGATCACGGCTGCAACGGTCACACGCACGTGCCGGCGCTCTTCCGCTTGATCGGCGACGGTGCGAGGGCGACCCACGTCAGCATCGGCACCGCGTATCGCTTGGACGAGCGCACGCTCATCAACGCCGGCAGCGTCGGACAGCCGCGCGACGGAGACCCACGCGCGTCCTACGCGGTCCTCGATACCGAGGCAGAGACCGCGACCTTCTATCGTGCGTCATATCAAGTCGATGAGACGCAACGACGCATCCGCGCGCGCGGCCTTCCGGAGATGTTCGCCGATCGCCTGGCGTTCGGCGTCTAGTGCGCTGCTCGCGCTCCTCCTCGTGGTCTGCGGTGGCACGGCCGGCAGCGGCGGCGCCGGAGGTGCCGTGCCGAGGAGCGTGACCTTCACCGAGGTCACCTATGTTGCATACGCGGGCAACGACACCGGTCCTGCGATCATCGTCGGGACCACTGGCGCCTCGCGCGCGACGCTCGCGCGGCTCGTTGGCGGTGCGAAGATCCCCGACGACCGCGTCGCCGTGGCCGCGTTCCAGGGAGAGCAGAGCTCTGGCGGATACTCCATCCGCATCGAGCGCATCGAGCGGAATGGCGACCAGCTCGTCGTCCACGCAAAGTTCGCCGAGCCCGCGCCTGGATCGATGAACACGATGGCGCTTACTTCGCCGGTCCACATCGTCTCGATCGCGGCCGCCGACGCGAAGGATCTGAAGTCGGCGCTCCTTCTCGACGACAACGGGACCGAGCGAGCGCGTCTCAACACGACCTAGACAGAACGTGGGACATCGACGCCATCGACCGGGGCGGCCGGGGGCGACCGATCATCGTGGTGCTGGCCGAGTTCGTTCCGCGCCACTGGTGGGAG
>JBDTMY010000180.1:0-4205 GCA_039934015.1 Chloroflexota bacterium
GGCCGCGGCCTGCTCGGCCGCGGCGCGAAGCTCTTCCTGCGCGCGCCGTTCCTCGGCCGCACGGCGCTCTTGGATCGCGCGCTCCATCGCGGCGCGCTCCTCAGCCCCACGCCGTTCCTCCTCGGCGAGCCGCTCCTGCGCGGCACGCCGCTCTTCTTCGGAGCGACGCTGGTCCTCGGCTCGGCGCTCCGCCGCGGCGCGGTCTTCCGCGGCGCGACGTTCCATGGCTGCGCGCTCTTCTTCAACCCGCCGCTCGGCCGCTGCCTGCTCGGCAGCGGCACGCTCCGCTGCGGCACGCTCCGCGGCTGCCTCGTCGGCCGCTGCACGCTCTGCAGCGGTGTGTTCGGCTGCCACGCGCTCCTCGCTCGCACGCTGCTCCTCTTGAATACGTCGCTCTGCGGCCGCGAGTCTCTCCTGGATCGCGCGCTCGAGCGCCGCGTTCTCGGCCGCCGCGCGCTCTTCCTCTTCAGCTCGGCGCTCCTGCGCGAGGCGCCGCTCCACGGACGCGCGTTCCGCCGCCGCGTGCTCTTCCGCGGCACGACGCTCTTCGTCCGCTCGCCGCTCCTCGGCGAGCCGTCGGCCTTCGGCCGCGCGCGCCTCGGCCGCGCGCAGCTCCGCTGCGACGCGCTCCTCTTCGGCGCGGCGCGCCTCTTCCGCCGCGTTTCGTTCTTCTTCCGCGCGCCGGTCATCCGCCGCGCGACGCTCCGCCGCCTGGCGCAACGATTCGGCGTGGGCTTCTTCCGCGCGCCGTTCTTCTTCGGCGCGCAGTGCGGCGAAGTGACGGTCTTCATCGAGACGCCGCAGCTCGTCGACGGCGCGCTGATCGTCGGCGGCGCGCTGCGCCGCGACGCGCTCCGCTTCGAAGCGCTCCGCTTCGACGCGACGCGACTCTTCCGCCGCGCGTTCCGCCGCGACACGCACTTCTTCGGCGCGCTGCGCCTCCGCGACCGCGTCGACGTCGGGGAATACCTCTTCGTCCTCGAGGACCGCGAAGACGTCGTGGTCCTCCACCTGTCGCTTCTCGTCGATCGCCGCTACCTGCTCGGCCGCGGGCTCCTCGTACTCGAAAGGTTCCAGTGCGGCAGGTAGGTCTTCGACCTCTGGCGCGGCGGCGACGGGTTCGTCGACCGTCGGCCACGGTGCCTCGATACGCGGCGCGACGTACGGCGCTGCGGGTGGCGCCGCGCTCACGGGCGGCGACATCGGCGCGCGGCGGTACTCGACGATCAGCTCTTCGAAAAGACCGCGCAGCGCATCCGAGGCGGCGGCGCGCAGGTCGGACGGACTCGCATCGGTGGCGGCATGCCGCCCCAGCGGGGCGATGGTGCCGCGGCGCTGTTGCGCGATGTCGTCCTGGAGCTGATCGTGCTCCTCGCGCAGGCGCTCGATCTCCTTGAGCAACATGCGGCGCTCTTCCCGCGCCTGCTCGAGGATCTGCGACGCGGTCGTCTCGGCGCGCTCCCGGATCTCATACGCGGCGCGCAGCGAAGCCGCGAGGGCCTCCTGGGCGGTGGCGTCGTACTCCTCGTAGATGCCGACCCGGCGCTGGGCGACCTCGAGGTCGGCCTGCAGCTGGGCGACGCGTTTCGCTAGCTCAGCCACCCGTAGAGATAGGGCGGCGACGATGTCGTTAGAGGTATTCACGCGGCCTTCGGCCAACGTGGACCGCCTTTCTTCCTCGCCTCTCCCCGCGTGCGCCCCCAGCGTACACAATTCAGAGGTGGCGAAGAAGGACAAGAAGGACCAGAAGGACCAGGAGGCCCCGGTCGATCTCGCAGCCCGCATCGGTGCGCGACCCGAGCCGCCGCCGAAGCCGCCGCCCGCTCCCCCGCAGAAAGCCGCTCCACCGCCCTCGCGTCTCGACGCTCCACTGCCGCCGCGACGTTCCGAGGAGCGTTCGCGTGAAGAACGGCCGAAGGCGGCGACACCGGCGGCGCAGGATCCGAGCTCGATGGAGTGGCCCTCGCCCATTCCACCCATCGACGAGCGCATCGAGCCGGCGATCCCGTCGACGCGAACGCCGCCGGGACCGGGCGAGACTGATCTCGTAGTGACACCGCTGCCCACACCTGATGACTGGCATCGGTTCGAGCTCGCGCTTCGTCGCGTGCGTGGGGTGGGGCAGCTCAAGACGGAGTACTACCGCCACTCGGTGTTGAAAGTGCGCGTCACGTATACCGGCGCCGATCGTCTTGCGCATCTGCTTCGCGCCGGTGTGCCGGGGTACCGCGTGCGCGTGATCGGCGAAGATCGCAAGACTCTCCAGATCCTCGTCGCGTCGGAGTCGGATGAACGCCGACCGGGCTGAGCGTCGTCCTGCATGAACTGCATACGGAGTACGCTCCGCCCATGAGCTCTGACCTCGAACGCCGCGCGAAACGCGTGCTCTCGCCGCTCCCAGGCCGCTACACCTGGCTGCCGCTCGACCGCGGTGAGGGAAGCTGGCTTATCACCAAGGACGGCCGGCGCGTGCTCGATCTGACCTGCGGGATCGCGGTCACGAATGTCGGTCACGCCCACCCGCGCGTGGTGCGCGCGATCAGCGAGCAGGCCGGAAAGCTCATGCACATTTCCACCGGCGTCGCGACGTACGAGTCGAACATCGCCCTCGCGGAAGCGCTTGGGACCGTGACGCCGCGCGGCCTGGACACCGTGTTCTTCGGGAACTCCGGCGCCGAGGCGGTCGAGGCGTCGATCAAGCTCTCGCGTCAGCACACGAAGCGCCAGGCGATCATCGCGTTCCGCGGCAGCTTCCACGGACGCACCGCCGGTGCGCTCACCGTCACGACGTCGAAGTCGTCATACCGCCTCGGGTACGGCGCAATGCTGCCCGAGGTCTACATCGCGCCGTACCCGTACGCGCTGGCGTGTCCGATCAAACCGGCGCACGACGCCGCGGCCTGCGCGGAACACTGCCTGGCCGAGCTCGAGACGATGCTCGAGCACGAGGTCCCGCCGGAGCATGTTGCGGCGATCCTCATCGAGCCCGTGCTTGGCGAGGGCGGGTACGTCGCGCCACCCAGCTCATTCCTGGTCGCGCTGCGTGAGCTCGCGACCCGCATCGGCGCGCTGCTCGTCATGGACGAGGTACAGACCGGTTTCGGCCGCACCGGCGCATGGTTCGCTACGGGGAAGCACGGGGTCGATCCGGACATCCTCGTGCTCGCGAAGGCGCTGGGTGGGGGAATGCCGCTCGGTGCCATCGTGACGACCCGCGAGATGCAGGATAAGTGGATCTCCGGAACGCACGGCTCGACGTTCGGTGGTAATCCCGTCTCGTGCGCCGCGGGACTCGCGACGTTCCAGATCATCCGCGACGAGGGGCTCGTCGCTCGCGCGGAGCGTCTCGGCGAGCTGATGGTGAACGAGCTCGCACCGCTTCGTTCGGATCCACGCGTTCGTGAGATCCGCAGGTTCGGCGCGATGGTCGCGATCGAGTTCGATTCGAAGGCGACGGCGAAGGCCGCGATCGCCGGCGCGCTCGAGCGCGACGTCTTGCTCATCACCTGCGGCGCGCACGATCAGGCGGTGCGTTTCATTCCGGCGCTCAACATCGCCGAGGACGACCTGCGCACTGGTGTTCGGGCCCTGGTCGAGGCCGCGACCACCTCGAGGACGCCGACCGCCGTCTGACACCCGGCTGATCCCGCGCGTAGCCCGTTTCTGCCCCAAACGTCCGCCCCGCATTAAGTCCTGATTCAGCGTCGTCCGCTGCCTCGCCGCGTTGTAACAGGCGCGGGGAGGTAGGCGATGCAGACACCCGGCACGGCGCTGCTCGTCGGGGACGACCCTCAGGTCGCCGCCACGCTGCGGCGCCATCTGATGCGCGCGGGCTTCGTCGTGCACGAGGCCAGTGGCGAGCGCGAGGCCGTTCGCCGCACGGAGGAGATCGCGCCCGACGTCGTGATCCTGGGTCTCGCGCCGAGCGACGGCGCAGGCGCGCTGCGTCACATCCGCGAGCTTCCCGCGGTCGGCGACGTGCCTCTGCTCGTGCTCTCCGCACAACAGGATGTCGCGACAAAGCTCGCGCTATTCGAGATGGGCGCCGACGACTTCGTTCTCAACACCTGTGACCCATCGGAGCTCGTGGCGCGTGTGCGCGCGATCCTTCGCCGTGGGTCGGATCGCCGGGCCGTGCGTCGGATCGGCCCACTGCGCATCGCGCTCGCGACCGGTGATGCGTGGCTGGCAGAGCATCAGCTCGA